>DATIJV010000139.1:0-11681 GCA_035478255.1 Gammaproteobacteria bacterium | reverse complement strand
TGTTACAGTGTTAGTACGCCGCCACGATAAGTTTGACTTATTCTGCATCTCATCTTGCATCGAGCTTGAAGCGTTTTTCAATCAGAAAACCTCGACGTACAATAAAAGTACGCCTGCGGTTTTCTTCAATCAAAACACTTCAATCTCTCGCAATCTGAGCGCAGAATAAGTCAAACTTATCGTGGCGGCGTACTAGGGGTTAGACTATGTTAGAGAAACAACGCATTTTTCTATTTTTATTTTATTGGGTTATTACCTCGATTGTTTTGCTTCCTCTCTTATTTAATAACACCTTGCCTCCCATTATCGACGTTTTAAATCATTTAATTGGCATCATGCAAGCGAAAACCGCATTGACAGCAGGCGAATTTCCTTTGCGTGTTACACCTTCCGCGCATATGTCTGGATGGCCCTATCCTTATTTTCAATTTTATTCACCCACAAGTTATATGATTGCGGGCGGCCTTTTTAAATGGCTGCAACTTAATAATCCTTATACAGCTTATAAAATGTGTATAGGGCTAGCTTTGTGGTTCGCCGGAATTTATATGTATCGTCTGGTTTACTGGCTAACACAGTCTCCTGGAACTGCATTATTATCTGGCGCAGTTTATCTTTTAGCGCCTTACTGTACTGTATTAATTTATTATGTGGGTGCTTTTAACGAAATGCTTGCAGTCGGTGCGCTGCCCGCTGTGGTTTATTACACTTTACAGCAATATTATCGCGGTGAAATGAAAACATTTTTGTTAAGCAGTTTTTCTTGGTATTTATTATTGACGATTCATTTGATTACGTTTTTATGCACGTCTTTTTTTGTGGGCATTGGTTTGGTTTTAATGACGATTATGATAACTAAAAAAATAAAAATGCCGGTCAGAGCACTCGCTGCGTATTTGTTTGCATATTGTCTCGCGATGTGGCATTTTGCACCTATCGTACAATTTTCCAAATTTTTTATCATTAATCAGTCATTTTTTTTCGTAAAACTTTATAAAGTGTTTCTTTCAACGCTTTTGTCGCCCGTGTTGACACTGAGCTCTTCATCTCAACCCGGAATTATCACAGATTCGCTTTTAGAAATTAACCCAACAATGGGTGTTGTTTTTGCATTTTCAGCGGTGCTCGGGACATATCTTTTGATTAAAAAATCTTTATCAGAAAAAAACTTAAATCAAATTTTATTGATATTATTAATTTTATTTTTTTTAGTTTTTGTTTTGATTTGGATTCCCAGCGATTTTTGGTGGCGATGGCCGGTTACGATGCTGCAATATAGTTGGCGTCTGTTGAGCCAAATCATGTGGATTGGAACTTTGTTATTTGCGCTGGGAATAAACTGGTTATTTTCTGGATCTTTTAATAAAAAACAATTGGCCTTAATTTTATTATTACTTTTTGCAGTGAGCGCGATTTGGGCCCCCTTGTTTGATGTGAAATATAAAACCCAGGGAAAAATAGATGAATTACAACATTTCAGTTCAGATAATTATTTGTTGAGCGCTAAAAAAAATAGTTCGTTAATGAATTCTATGGAAAACTTAAAGTTATTTTATCGTAAAAATCCGATAAAAGAAGGACCGCCTGTTATTGATCTTCCAGAAAATTTGCTGCGCGCAGCTTTCAAGCCATTGGTTACTGTTGCTGGAAATGTCATTGAAATTAAAGAGAGTCATGCGGCTCAATTTGTCGCGCGTTTTAACGGAGAAAAAATTGCAATTTATCCGATTAAAAAAGGAAAATTTCTATGGACTTTTCCATTAAAAAATTCATCAGAAAAAAATCTATCGACTTTACAAATTGCTATTGAACCTCAAAAAAATCAAAAATATTTTACTTTTCAAATTAATCATACATCACTCAGCGGTTTTTTTGATCCTAAAAAAATAGTCAATATTTCTGAAACGCGACATAGCTGTCATTATATTAATGACGAGACTTTATGTCATATCAATGTTCCAGCATCGAGTAATTTCATTGAATTGCCGATATTTTATTATCCGAATATGCTAAATATTTTGGTCAATGGAAAACCGGTTTCTTACATCAGCGTGCTTTATCACGATGCGCTGATTACAGGTATTACACCAGAGGCTGGAAAGGAAAATGTCATTCAAGTGAAATTCGTGGGATTTTTATGGGCGAATTTTGTGAGCTCGTTGGCGTGGGGGGTGTTTTTATTGTTAAGTTTATATTTAATTTTAAATTTGATTTTTTATAAAAAATATAAATTATATCTTGAAATATAAATATAACGTATTGCGTTATATAACGCCATGCGTTATACATATAGATGGCAATGCAGCGGATGTGATTATTGAAGATTACCATTAAGATTAAAGAGGTATACGATAATGTCTAAAACAAAACTTAAAAATATTCATCCGGGAGAAATTCTTTTAGAAGAATTTTTGATACCAATGAGCATTAGTCAAAATAAATTAGCTCATGATATTGATGTTCCGCCGCGACGTATCAATGAAATTGTGCATGGTGAACGAGCGATAACAGCTGATACAGATTTAAGATTTGCTCGCGCCTTTGGCACAAGTGAGGGATTTTGGCTCGGGTTACAGGCAGACTATGACCTGGAAGAAAGGCGAAAACAGATAAATCAAAAGCTAAAACGAATCAAATTAATTCATGACGCTGCTTGAAGTTGACAATTGGTTTGGAGATTTTATGCCGACGCCTCATCCCAATTATTTCCTGCCCCCACATCCACCACCAATGGAATTTTTAAATCCGCGGCTTTCATCATATGCGCGCGAATAACTTCACACATATTTTCAACATCATCATCTGCCACTTCAAAAACCAGTTCATCATGCACTTGCATAATCATCTTCGCTGAAACATGCGGATTTTGTTGTAACCATTGATGCAGAGAAATCATCGCACGTTTAATAATATCTGCCGCACTCCCTTGTAACGGCGCATTAATTGCTGCGCGTTCCGCGGCTTTTTGGCGCATGATTTGACTGGAATTAATGTCTGGTAAATAAAGGCGGCGTCCCCACAGCGTTTCGACGTAACCTTTTGCGTGCGCTTCGGCCCGGGTTTTTTCCATGTATTGATTGACTTCTGGATAGCGCATGAAATAACGCACGATATAATCTTGTGCGGCATTTCGATCGATGCCGAGCTGCTTGGCCAATCCAAATGCGGACATCCCGTAAATCAAACCAAAATTAATCGCTTTCGCCGCGCGGCGTTCTTCCGATGTCACTTGATCAAGCCTAATGTTTAATACTTCTGCCGCAGTTGCTTTGTGAATATCAAGATTTTGCTCGAATGCTTTTAATAATGCCGGATCATTTGAAATATGCGCCATGATGCGCAATTCAATTTGTGAATAATCTGCACTAATTAATTGATGATTGGGAGGTGCGATAAACGCTTGACGTATACGCCGCCCTTCTGCTGTTCTAATCGGAATATTTTGTAAATTGGGATCAGAAGAAGATAAACGTCCTGTTGCGGCGCCCGTTTGATTGTACGATGTATGAATACGCTGAGTCGATGCATTAATCTGTTCGGGCAAGCGTTTTGTGTACGTTGAAATTAATTTGCTTAATGTACGATATTCCATAATAAGTTTAGGAAGCGGATAATCTGCCGCCAGTTCTTGTAAAACATTTTCTGCGGTAGATGGCTGTCCAGTGGGTGTTTTTTGCAAGACAGGCAAGGCTAATTTGCAATAAAGAATTTCTTGTAACTGTTTGGGCGAATTAATGTTAAATTCACTGCCCGCCTGTTGAAATGCTTCCGTTTGCAATTCGCTTATGCGTTTTTCTAATTCTCCTGTTTGTATTTTTAATTTATCAGCATCAATCAATACACCATTGCGTTCCATTGTTGCGAGCACCGCAATCAATGGTATTTCAATTTCTTCCAATACATAAGCTAAACGCGGGTGCTCTAAAAATTTAGGCCACAAAGTGTGATGTAATTGTAACGTCACATCCGCATCTTCTGCCGCATAAGCTGCGGCTGTATCGATTGAAACTTTATTAAAAGTGACTTGTTTTGCGCCTTTTCCTGCAACATCTTCATAATGAATCGTGCGTAATCCTAAATATTTGAGCGCGAGTGAATCCATGCCGTGATTGTTGCTTGCACTATTTAAAATATAAGATTCCAGCATCGTGTCATATGCAATACCTTGCAAACAAATTCCATAATTCGCCAGAACGCTTAAATCATATTTAATATTGTGACCAATTTTTTTGATGCGAGGATTTTCAAGTATCGGTTTAAATTTTTCTAAAACATCATCACGCTGTAATTGTTGCGGTGCGTTTTCATAATCATGCGCAAAAGGAATGTATACACCTTTTTGTGCATTTATTGCAAAAGACATTCCAACCAGTTCTGCTTTCATCGGATTTAAGCTGGTGGTTTCTGTATCAAAAGAAAATATTTCTGCGGTGTTTAATTTTTCTATCCATTCATTTAAAATTTTTTCAGAAAAAATGGTTTCGTAGCCTGTATATTTTTCGAGGGTTTTTTGCGATGATTTTTCTAATAATTCATTGAGCCAGCTTTTAAATTCAAACTCACGATAAAGTGCAGTTAATTTTTCAATGTCAGGTGTTTTGCGTCGCAAATCGTTGATGGTAATGGTTAATGGCACATCCAGTTTAATTGTCGCCAGAGTTTTTGCGAGCGGCAATTGTTCGAGCGAGTGACGCAGATTTTCTCCGACTTTACCGGTTATTTTATCCGCATTCATAACGATTTGATCCAGGCTGCCATATTCAGTCAGCCATTTCACTGCTGTTTTAGGCCCAACTTGCGGAACGCCTGGAATGTTATCGATGCTGTCTCCGACTAAGGTCAAATAATCAATAATCAAATCAGGCGGCACCCCAAATTTTTCCGAAACTGTTTGCGGGTTTAATACCGAATTCGTCATGGTGTTGATTAAAGTTGTCTTTGTTGTGACTAATTGCGCAAAATCTTTATCGCCCGTGGAAATTAAAACGGTCAAACCTTGCTGCTCGGCCTGTTTCGTCAGTGTTCCAATCACATCATCTGCCTCGACGCCGTGTTCAATCATTAATGGAAGCCCTAAGGCTTGGATGATTTCATGAATCGGCTTGATTTGTGAAATGAGTTCGTCCGGCATGGCGGAACGATTGGCTTTATAGGAACCATACAAAGTTTCTCGGAATGTTTTTTCTTTTGAATCGAACACCACGGCAATGAGTTCAGGGTTGTAGTCATTGATTAATCGCCGCAGCATGTTGATGACACCATACACTGCGCCTGTGGGGAATCCTTTTGAATTCGTGAGGGACGGCAAGGCATGAAATGCGCGATATAAATAAGATGAGCCGTCAACAAGAATTAAGGGTTTTGCTGCCAAATTATTTGTCATCACAAGAACACCTTCACAAAGGGTTTAAAAAATTAATTTGATATTGCATCACTTGAGGTTTGCTAAGTAAATCGGGGTACTATACCATTCAGGCTGGATGACACATATTATTTCTTTACTATTTCAGCTTAGGAGAGACGAGTGAGCGCAACGCTTTGGGATAAATGTCTGAGCTGCTTGCAGGATGAGTTTCCATCACAGCAATTTAATACTTGGATCCGTCCGCTACAAGCCCTGCACGTTGACCGCAAGCTTACGCTATTTGCGCCCAATCGTTTCGTGCTGGATTGGATCAATGAACGTTTTTTAGAGCGAATTAGAGAATTGGTTGTCCAGTTTAGCCCTTCTCTGCCGCCGGATATTTATCTTGAAATCGGCAGCAGCCGCACAGATTCGGATTCTGGCTCAGGCTCGGGTACGGGGAAAGTCTCTCTTGTCAATAAGACGCAAGTTTCAACAACTGCAGCCAGTAAGCCTGCTGTTGCGGCAGCTGAAGTTCCCAATCATCAGAGCAATATTAATCCAAACTTTACTTTTGACAATTTCGTAGAAGGCAAATCTAACCAGTTGGCTAAAGCAGCATCACTGCAGGTGGGTGAAAATCCGGCTGTGGCTTATAATCCGCTTTACTTGTATGGCGGTGTCGGGTTGGGCAAGACCCATCTTTTGCATGCCATTGGGAACCAGATTATGCGCAATAATCCCAAGGCGAAAGTGCTTTACCTTCATTCCGAACGCTTTGTGGCAGACATGGTGAGAGCGTTACAAACTAACTCAATGAACGATTTTAAGCGATATTACCGGACAGTCGACGCACTTTTAATTGATGATATTCAATTTTTTGCGGGGAAAGACCGTTCTCAGGAAGAATTTTTTCATACATTTAATGCACTGCTGGAAAGTCAGCAGCAAGTTATTTTAACTTGTGACCGCTATCCGAAAGAAATTAATGGTGTCGAAGAACGGTTAAAATCACGCTTCGGCTGGGGGTTGACTGTCGCGGTCGAGCCGCCAGAATTAGAAACTCGCGTGGCGATTTTAATGAGTAAAGCCGAAAAGGCCAAAATCGATCTTCCTTATGAGGTGGCATTTTTTGTGGCGAAGCGCATTCGATCCAATGTGCGTGAACTGGAAGGTGCATTGAAACGCATTATCGCCAATGCACATTTTACGGGCAAAGCCATCACACTGGATTTTGTTAAAGAAGCGCTGCGCGATTTGCTTGCTCTGCAAGATAAATTAATCACTATTGAGAATATTCAAAAAACCGTAGCGGAATATTATAAAGTCAAAATTGCAGATTTATTGTCAAAACGCCGGAGCCGCTCTGTTGCGCGTCCCAGACAAATGGCGATGGCGTTAGCTAAAGAGTTGACTAATCACAGCTTGCCGGAAATTGGCGATGCGTTTGGCGGCAGAGATCATACGACTGTGCTGCATGCTTGCCGGGTCATCGCGGAATTTAAACAATCCAACCAAGATGTGGAAGAAGATTATACTAATCTCTTGCGTATTTTAACTACTTAAAATGGAAATACCCCCATGAAAGTGACGATTCAAAGAGCGGCTTTTCTAAAATGTTTGCAGATAATCAGCGGAGTTGTTGAGCGTAGACAGACGTTACCGATTTTAGCTAATGTTTTAATCACTGTGAAAGAGTGTCATCTTTCTTTGACAGCCACTGACCATGAAATTGAATTAATTGGTAATGTAGTTTTGGAAGAGCCTGCCGAGAGCGGGCGGACTACTGTCTCAGCTAGAAAATTATTGGATATTTGTCGTGCATTGCCTGAAGATGCTGTTATTACGATGACATTAGAAGGAGATCACGTCATTTTGCGTTCGGGTAAAAGCCGTTTTCTTTTAACGACTCTTCCTGCGGATGATTTTCCCAGTATTGAAGAAAGTCTGTTTTCAACTGAATTTGCCATGAGTCAGGCGACGCTTAAAAAAGCAATGAGCAAAGTGTATTTTGCGATGGGGCAGCAAGATGTTCGGCATTATTTGAATGGCGCTTTATTTGATATTAATCAAGGCGTTATGAAGTGTGTGGCGACTGACGGCCATCGCCTGGCTTTTAGCTCAGTCGAGGCCCTGAATGCAGGTCATGCAGAAGCTAAAGTCATTTTGCCGCGCAAAAGTGTATTAGAATTAATGCGTCTTTTGGACAATAGCGAAGAAAATGTCATGGTTTGCATTAACGCGGACCATTTCAGGATTAAATCATCGGAATTTACTTTTACTTCCAAGCTGATTCATGCGCAATATCCAGATTATGATAAGCTCATTCCGCGTACCATTGAAAATACGGCGATTACCAATCGTGAAGTGATGAAACAGGCGCTCACTCGGGCTTCCATTCTTTCGAATGAAAAATTTCGCGGCGTACGTTTGCAGTTAGAGACAGATACATTGCGTATTGTGGCTAATAATCCTGAACAGGAAGAAGCGGAAGAAATTGTACAAATGGAATATCAGGGAAATGGTATGGAAATTGGCTTTAATGTGGTTTACTTGCTGGAAGTCTTTTCAGCGATGTCTTCCAAGAAGATTTCCTGGTCTTTTAGCGATCCGAACGGCAGTGTGCTCATTGAACCGACGGAAAAAGATAATAGTTTGTATGTTGTGATGCCGATGAGATTGTAATGGGATGTCACTACTGCGGCTTGACCTGGCAGATTTCCGTAATTTTGAATTAGTTAAAATTGATTCACTCGCTAATGGATTTAACTTTTTTTACGGCCAAAATGCTAGCGGTAAAACCAGTTTGCTTGAAGCAATTTATTATCTTAGCCGAGGCAAATCCTTTCGCAGCTCCAGTGCCAGCCATATCATTCATCATTCAGCAGAAAAATTCTCGATTTTTGCTCATCTTCAAGCTAAAAGTCAGCAAATGGTGCCGGTCGGGGTCGAGCGTCAGCGGAATGGCGACACTCGGGTCCGAATTTTAGGCGAAGACAGCCATTCTTTTACAGAATTAGTCGAATTAATCCCTTCCTTGTTAATTAATTCCAGCAGTTTCAGTTTATTGGATGCTGGGCCGATTTTTCGGCGAAAATATTTGGATTGGTGTGCTTTTTATTTGCTGAATGATTTTTTGCGTATCTGGAAAATGCATGAACGGGCGCTCAAGCAGCGAAATGCCGCTTTGCGTGAGCATCAATCAAAAAAAGAAATCGATGCCTGGACCCATGAATTAGTCAAATGCGCTATGGATTTGGACGAGCTGCGCCGCGATGTGGTAGCCCAATTAATGCCATTTTTGCAATCTGCTTTGGCTGAATTGATCGAAGTGCCTGATTTAGATCTTTCATATTATCCTGGCTGGGATGAAACTCAATCTTATCAACAAGCTATGTCCCAATTTGCGAGCAAAGATCTCTATGCTGGATATACTCAATTAGGGCCTCATCGTGCTGACTTTAAGATTTCAATAGGCAAAACGCCAGTGAAAGATATCCTCTCAAGAGGACAGCAAAAATTATTCATTTGTGCTATGATAGTAGCCCAAGGAGCAATGCTGCAAAAGTGTGTCAATAGACGATCTATCTATTTAATTGATGATTTGCCTTCTGAGCTCGATAGTCAAAGTAGATCTCATTTAATGGAGTTGCTTGCAAGACAAAATGCGCAAGTATTTGTGACTGCTGTAGAGCGCGAAGCATTGGCTGGTTCATGTCGAATTCCTATGAAAATGTTTCACGTGGAACATAGCAGTGTGAAGGAAGAGAAACTAACTCGAATTGCGGGAGTAATGAATAGTGAATAGCACACCGAGCTACGATTCATCGAAAATTAAGGTATTAAAAGGTTTAGATGCGGTACGTAAGCGCCCCGGCATGTACATCGGTGATACCGATGACGGCACTGGGCTGCATCATATGGTGTTTGAGCTTGTAGATAATGCGATAGATGAAGCCCTGGCAGGGTTTTGTGACGTTATTCATGTCACGATTCATGCAGATGAGTCAGTATCCGTAAAAGACAATGGCCGTGGTATTCCAGTTGATATCCATCCAGAAGAAGGCCGTTCTGCGGCTGAAGTGATTATGACAGTGCTGCATTCTGGTGGTAAATTCGATAATGATTCTTATAAAATTTCTGGCGGTTTGCATGGCGTAGGGGTTTCTGTCGTCAATGCCTTATCAGAAGATTTATATTTAACCATTCGATTAAACGGTAAAGTCCATGAGCAGCAATATAAACATGGGGACCCAGTCGCTCCGCTTGCTATTGCCGGCGAAACTACAGAGCGCGGCACCGAAGTGCGCTTCAAACCCAGCAAAGAAACATTTACCAATATTCATTTTTCATATGATATCTTAGCCAAGCGCTTGAGAGAGTTATCTTTTTTAAATTCTGGTATTAAAATTTATTTGTCTGATGAGCGCAGCGGCAAACAGGATATGTTTGAATACCATGGCGGTATTAAGGCGTTTGTCGAAGATTTAAATCGCAATAAAACACCTGTTCACTCAAAAGTTTGTTATTTTACATTAGAAAAAGACCGTGTGACGGTTGAAGTTGCGTTGCAATGGAATGATACATTTATAGAGAAAATCTTTTGTTTTACCAACAACATTCCGCAAAAAGACGGCGGAACGCATTTGGCCGGATTCCGCGGTGCAATGACGCGTGTATTAAATAATTATATTGAACAAGAAGGTTTTTTAAAGAAAGATAAAATTAGCATGACAGGCGATGATTTTCGTGAAGGGTTGACCGCGGTTTTATCGGTCAAAATGCCTGATCCCAAATTTTCTTCACAAACAAAAGATAAATTAGTCTCTTCAGAAATTAAAGCTATCGTAGAATCTTCTACTGCAGAAAAACTGCAAGAATTTTTGATGGAATTTCCGCAAGACGCAAAAGCCATCGTACAAAAAGTTATTGATGCAGCCCGTGCGCGCGAAGCAGCAAGAAAAGCAAGAGATATGACACGCCGCAAAGGTGCTTTAGATATAGCGGGCTTGCCCGGAAAACTTTCAGATTGCCAGGAAGAAGATCCAAGTAAATCCGAAGTGTTTATTGTAGAGGGTGAATCGGCAGGCGGCTCGGCAAAACAGGCGAGAAACCGCAAGAACCAGGCCGTGTTGCCCCTAAAAGGCAAGATATTAAATGTTGAAAAAGCACGATTTGATAAAATGCTTTCTTCGGCAGAAGTCGTTGCCTTGATTACTGCGCTTGGGTGCGGGATTGGGCGGGAAGAATATAATCCTGATAAATTGCGTTACCATGGAATTATTATCATGACTGACGCGGATGTGGATGGTTCGCATATCAGAACATTGCTGCTGACTTTTTTCTATCGTCAAATGCCTGAATTGATCGAACGGGGCCATGTTTATATTGCGCAGCCTCCTCTTTATAAAATTAAAAAAGGCAAACAGGAACAATATCTCAAAGATAGTGATGCATTGGAGTTATCGCTCGTTCAGTCAGCGCTGGATAATGCCAAGCTGCATTTAGGAAATAATGGTTTACCGATAACGGGTGCTCCGCTAGAAAAATTGCTTTTGGAATATTTAGCAGTGAATGCGGGAGTGAAGAAATTATCCAGAATTTATCCAAAAGAAATATTAAACGCTCTTATTTATACACCGCCTTTAGATGAAGCGAAATTATCTGAGAAATCTATGGTGGAAGCTGTTACGCAAAAATTGTCACAATTGCTGCAAACTCAAAAAGATGATCCGATTCGTTATTCTTTTGAAGTTTTTCAGGATGTGGAAAAAAACTGGTTACCGAAAGTCAATATTCTGCATCATGGTGTGGAACATACTGTCATGCTGAAGAAAGAATTGTTTGCTTCATCTGAATACCAGAAAATAAAATTACTGGGAAGCAAGCTTGCCGATTTATTGCATGAGGGCGCTTATGTTGAACGAGGCGATAAGCGTCAGTCGACAGTTTCTTTTGCCGAAGCGGTCCAGTGGCTGATGGCGGAGGCGAAAAAAGGTCAAACCATTCAGCGTTACAAAGGGTTGGGTGAAATGAACCCGGACCAATTGTGGGATACGACGATGAATCCTGATACGCGCCGGATGCTGCAAGTTACCATTGAAGATGCAGTGGCAGCCGATCAAATTTTTACAACATTGATGGGCGATCAGGTTGAGCCGCGCCGGGAGTTTATTGAGGCGAATGCGTTGGAGGTTGTTAATCTGGATGTTTAGAGAGCAAAATATATGATGAAGCGCAAGCATAAAAACTGGCGCGAAATTAGCACTGCAAATGAGCCGTCTTTGCGAGCCGTGCTTTTCGGCGAAGCAATCCAGGTTTTTAAAAGCCTGGATTG
>DATIJV010000138.1:0-17614 GCA_035478255.1 Gammaproteobacteria bacterium | reverse complement strand
AGGAAGGGGGACGCTCCGATACAGATGCGCTGAATTAGAGCGTCCCCCTTCCTCCACACGCTTTTTGTGGAGGAAGGGGAAAGGGGAAGGAGGTATAAAAATAAAAAAAAGAAAAGAATAAAACAGAGAAATTACAGCAGTTGAAAGCAACACGCCCCGAAACATCCTGTTTCAGGGCGCGTTGTAAACAAAAAGACTAAGTTATTTTTTAGCTTTTGCTTTTTTACGTCTTTTTTTAGCGGGTTTTTTAGCAGCTTTTTTACCGTCGGAAACGCCATCTTTATAAGCTTTTCCCACAGCTTTTTTCAAAGCTGCTTTAAACTCTTTTTTCAAAGACACAATTTTAGCTTTCAAAGATTTAGCAGCAGAAGCACCTTTAGATTTCTTTGCTACTTTCTTACGAACTACCATAATAATTTCCCTTTTAAGTTAGTAACAAAAATATCATACAACAGAATAATTAATTTTTACATATGTTTATCTGATTTGATTAAAACCCACATAAAAAAAATGCACCCGAAGGTGCATTCATTTTTACAGTCAAAAAATACTATTTAAAAAGGAACGATATTTTTCATGTGTGGATTTGCTGTTTGATTCGGCATTGCGCTTTGTGCCTGGCTTAGCGCTGTCGCAGATTTGTTAGTTTGCTGAATTGCTTTAACTCGTAATTGCTGGAGAGTTATGCAATCAGAAGCTCCTGCTTCACGTACAATATCCAAAACATCGCTATAGTTTTTAGCAACACGCTGCTGACATTTCCCGTCATTAACAGACCCAATCGCGATACTCATAGGATTAAACTGATTGTAAGCTTCTGGATTGGTTTTATTTATTCCAGCCTTCATAAACCTGTCTTTTCTGCGTTGGTGCAATGCAGATAATTGACCGACAGCAATAATCTGTGCAAGCAGAGAATCTAATCGATTCTCAGCACCAGAATAGGTACTGGAAGGTGTGCTGCGCGCTTTTAATTGCGCTGCAATAACTTCTTGTGTTTCTTTTTCTTCTGCTGCAAGTTCTTTCGCGAGTGCATCTTGATCTGGGTGTGATTGAACCAATGCATTTTGTAACACGAGATAATCAGGATTCTGTGCTAAACCATCTCTCGAATGTTCGATAATAACTTCCGCAGTGTCTTCTGCCGCTGTTTTGAGTGCAGGCTCCCATTCATCTTTTTCCCAGTTATTCACTTTGTATTGCAACGCTCTAAACTTCGCGAGTGTTTCTTGTAAGGTATGATCAATAGAAGAAGCCTTTTGTACTAACTCAACCACTTCAGGTGTTGAATGATTTTGTGCCTGGACAAGATAGGCTTGCTGCTCTCTCAATAATTCTCTGAATTTTAACGCATCCAACTCAAATGCACGCAGCACTTCTTCTTTTCGTGCTTCTCTTAAAGCAACTAATTTTTGATTTTCTAAATAAGCTTTCACATCAAGACCATCAAAAAATTGAGCATCATCTATTTTTTTCTGAATAGATTTTTGAAATGCTTCTTGCTGTTCTAAAAGCTGCTTTTTGAATGCAGGATTTGTTTCTTGCATATCTTTAAGAGCAGGAGCATTAAAAAGTATGTTTCCTTCTTCATAACGTGGAGCACCAAGCATTTTAGGGAGAGGAGCATATGCCATAAGTTTATACCTTTTTAATATAATTAGTTAAAAATTAATCTACCCATTATAACAAGATTCAGGCTATTTAAACAAGCTAGGCTATACCCTGATCAATATAAAAATTAGCATAATACTTAAAATTAGTAAATAATACAATTTGTTAGCTTTTAGGAGATAAAATCCCGTGTTGCATACCCAAAAAATCGAATATCAAGACCAAGATGTTGTTTTAGAAGGATATTGTGCTTTTCATGAAAATGGGCCCGCAAAAAAGCCTGCAGTAATCGTTGCGCATGACTGGTCAGGCCGCAATGATTTTGCCTGCCAGAAAGCAGAGCGTCTGGCTGAATTAGGCTATATAGGATTTGCTTTAGATATGTATGGCAAAGGCGTGATTGGAAAAGACAATGCAGAAAAAACTGCGTTGATTACGCCATTTTTGAATGATCGGGAAAAATTGCGGCAACGGATCCTGAGTGCTTACGAAACGGTGAGAAAACTGGAATATGTGAATACGGCAAAAATCGGCGCGATCGGTTTTTGTTTTGGAGGTTTATGTGTTCTGGATTTAGCGCGTTCAGATGTCGATGTGCGCGGTGTGGTGAGTTTTCATGGATTATTGAATGCACCGTCAGGCAAACCGCATCCAACCCGCACTAAAATGCTCGTGCTGCATGGGCATGATGATCCGATGGTTCCACCAGCACAAGTTGCTGCATTTGAAAATGAAATGACTGAAATCGCTGCTGACTGGCAAGTGCATGTTTATAGCAATTCAAAGCATGCATTTACGAATCCAGAAGCCCATGATGCGGCTTTCGGTACGGTTTATAGTAATCTTTCAGATAAGAGATCATGGATTGCGATGAAGAGTTTTTTTGAGGAAATATTCAATAACTAATTTAATACGAAAGGCGCTAGTTTTTTCATAACAACTTATCTAAAGTCACTGTTCCTTATTTTTGCGTCATCCCGGAATTTACTCACTCTTAATTCCGGGATGACAGAGCTGTTAAAGAGAATTTGTTTTTCCCCATTCCCTAAAAACCCGATTTTTAATTTCTTGCGATGTCGCAAACGCACTCTGATAATCGGGGTGCGCCTCAAAATATTCTACATACATTTGAGACTTTTCCAGTTTAAGCGTTTGTACTTTCTGAAATAAATCCAGTGAAAACTCTGCCAACGGTGCATACAACCCTTCACCCAAGGCTTTAATGACCGCTTCTTTTCCTGCCCATAATCGATAAAAAGCCGGAATTTTTTCTTCTTCAGATAAGTTCATTAACCGCGTATATTCCTCTGGACTAAAAAATTTTCTCGCCACACCTTCCGTAAAATGTGTTTCTATTTTTTCAATATCCACGCCAATTTCTGCCTCTTTTGTCAAAGCATAAACCGCCCAATCATGCGAATGAGACACATTAAATTGCACAGACAAATTATTTTTAAGATAAGGTTTTCCGCGCGCATTTGTGATAAATTCAATTTTTTCCGCCGGAATTGCAGTATAGCGGCTCAAAATACACCGCAAAACGCCTCGCGCAATAATAAAACGTTGGCTGTGCTCTTCAAAACGAAACCTCATCGCGCGTTCTTTTTCATCTTGATTTAAAATAGTAAAAAAATCCTGTAATTGTGCAAGTAAGTCTGGCACAAAGACTTGCCAAAGATGTACGCTATGCTTTTCAATGATTAAATCAGAGTTCATGGAAAAATTATGACATATTTTCATTATCAGAACGATGAATTATACGCAGAAGACGTCAGTCTAACGGAAATCGCCAAACAATATGGCACGCCCTGTTACGTCTATTCTAAAAAAATGCTGCTCGATAACTTAAAAAATTTCAATCTTGCCTTTGAAACCGTACCTCATCGAATTTGCTATGCTGTCAAAGCAAATTCCAATCTCGCGATTTTGAATTTATTTGCCAGCATGCAATCCGGTTTTGATATTGTTTCCTTGGGTGAATTGGAAAGAGTCATCGCAGCTCGCGGTGATCCTAAAAAAATTGTTTTTTCCGGTGTCGGAAAAAAATCTCATGAAATTATTCGTGCTTTGGACGTAGGAATTCATTGCTTTAATGTAGAATCGGAAGCAGAATTGTTACGTCTCAATACAATTGCAAAAGAAAAAAATAAAATCGCGCCGATTGCACTTCGAATCAATCCCAATATTGATGCGGGCACGCATCCTTATATTGCAACAGGTTTACATGAAAATAAATTCGGTATTGCTTATCACGATGCGTTAAATCTCATTACAATGATACAATCTCTGGATCATCTTAAATTAATTGGAATTGGAAATCACATCGGGTCACAATTAACTGAATTAAGCCCGTTTTCTGATGCAATTGATCGATTATTAGAACTTGTCGATCAATTACTGAATAAAGACATTTCATTACAACATGTGAATATTGGCGGCGGCCTGGGTGTACAATATCGAAATGAAAAACCACCTTCAATTCAGCATTACGCTTCTGCACTGATTGCAAAATTAGTGAATTATCCACTGGAAATTATTCTTGAACCTGGGCGAGCGCTTGTTGCCAACGCAGGTGTTTTATTAACGCGTGTTGAATACTTAAAACCAACAGCTCATAAAAATTTTGCCATTGTCGATGCAGCAATGAATGATTTATTACGCCCGGCTTTATACAATGCCTGGCATGATATTTCGCCTGTTCAGATCCAAAAAAATATTTCAAAAAAATTATATGATATTGTTGGGCCGGTTTGTGAGTCTGCGGATTTCTTAGGAAAAGATCGTGAACTTGCACTGAAAACCTGCGACTTACTTGCGATTCAATCCGCAGGAGCATATGGTTTTAGTATGAGCTCGCACTATAATTCTCGCCCGCGTGCAGCAGAAGTGATGGTCGATAAAAATAAAACTCATCTGATTCGGGAAAGAGAAACGATTCAGGATTTATTCAGGGGAGAAATGATTTTATAGCAAAAATTTTTACTGAGAATTAGAAAAAAATACGTTATTAATCAATATGTTACGATCAAAAATTCAAAAAAACACGTGTTTTTGGCATTTTTTACGATTTTTTTCAGGAATTGTGTTATTAATCAATGAGTTACGACAAAGCCACCGCCACTTTCGATCGCGTCATTTTTCCCAATTGTTCAGTAATAAATTTTCCGGCTTCAATTAATTTTTTCAAATCCACGCCCGTTTCAATTTCCAATCCATTTAACATAAAAATCACATCTTCACTCGCCACATTTCCACTTGCGCCTTTCGCATAAGGACACCCGCCCAACCCTGCCACCGCACTATCAATGACATGGATTCCATTTAACAAAGCAACGTAAATATTGGCCAATGCCTGTCCATACGTATCATGAAAATGCACAGCCAGTTTTTCTTTTGGAACTTTTTGAGTGACTGTTTTTAACAACAGATCGGTTTTTCCAGGTGTGCCAATTCCAATGGTATCTCCCAATGAAATTTCATAACAACCTAATCCAACTAATTTCTCAGCCATTTCAGCAACTGCTTCTCGCGCAATTTCACCTTCATATGGACAACCTAAAACACACGACAAATATCCACGGACCGGAATTTGATGTGAACGAGCCGCGTTCGTCACGTCTGCTATTTTTTTCAAACTTTCCGCAATTGTCACATTCGTATTACGCTGGCTAAACGTCTCAGAAGGTGTCGTAAATACAGCAATTTCTTTCACACCTGCCGCTAATGCATTTTCAAATCCTTGTATGTTTGGAACGAGAACAGGATAAACAACATCTTTTTTTTTGATGATCCCTTCATACACTTCACGATGGTCCGCTAATTGCGGAATCCATTTAGGCGAAACAAAACTGGTGGCTTCTATCACAGATAATCCCGTGTCTGACAAGCGATTAATGAACTCAATTTTTATCGCAGTTTCCACGTTATTTTTTTCATTTTGCAAACCATCACGCGGAGCGACTTCTACCAGCTTGACTTTTTTAGGCAAAGACATGCGTTCTCCTACTTCCACTTGGGCAATCGTTTTTCCAAAAACGCGTTTAATCCTTCCTTTGCATCGTCTGTCGCACGCATTAAACTTAAATGCTCTGCCGTCATGTTCATCATTTCTTCTGACACATTATTTCCCGCGACACGTAAAAGTAATTTTTTTATTTCCATTAATGCATTTTGACTATGACTTAAAAATGTTTTTGCCAAACTTAAACCCGAATCAAATAATTTTTCTAACACAACCGTTTGATGAACCAGATTTAATTGAATCGCTGTATTGACATCAAATTTTTCACCCGTTAAAAAATAATAACGCGCTGATTTTTCACCGATCAACGGAACCACATACGGACTAATCACTGAAGGTGCTAACCCTAACTTCACTTCTGAAAAACAAAAACTGGCATTCTCTGCTGCAATGACCACATCACAACACGCTGTCACGCCTAAACCGCCTCCCATCACCGCGCCATGGACCAAACCAATGACAGGTTTAGGAAACGTGTAAATCATTTTTAATAATTGCGCCAATTGCAAAGCGTCTTTTTTATTTTCTGCAGACGAACACTTCGCCATTTTTTGCATCCACGTCATGTCCGCACCCGCACAAAAATGTTCGCCATTACCATTCAACAGGATTACGCGAATCGAAACATCATTTTGAAGATCATGCAGCACTCGCATCCATTCAGAAATCAGTGCACCATCGATTGCATTGCGTTTTTCAGGGCGGTTTAATGTAACAAGACAAATATTATCATGCGGTTTAGTCAATAAAATTGTTTGCTGAGCCATGATCTCACATCCTGAATAAACCAAATTTTGTCGGCAAAATCGGCGCATTTAATGCGGCTTTCAAACTGAATCCAAGAACATGGCGTGTATCAATTGGATCAATCACACCATCATCCCACAAATGACCGCTTGAATAATAAGCGTTACTGTGTTCTGCATATTTCGCAAGAATCGGTGCTTTCAATGCATTCTCTTCTTCTTCAGTCAATTTTTTTCCGTGACGTTCTTTTTTTTCACGCGCTACTTGTGCCAATACATTTGCCGCTTGTTCACCGCCCATGACGGCGATTTTTGCATTCGGCCACATCCATAAAAAACGCGGATCATACGCACGCCCGCACATCGCATAATTACCCGCGCCATAACTTCCGCCAATTATCACGGTTAATTTAGGAACGCTTGCACACGCAACAGCACTCACAAGTTTAGCACCGTGTTTGGCAATTCCTTCCGATTCAGGTTTACTGCCCACCATGAATCCTGTGATATTTTGCAAGAAAATAAGCGGAATACCGCGTTGACAGCATAATTCGATAAAATGCGTGCCCTTTAATGCCGATTCAGAAAATAAAATTCCATTATTTGCAATAATTCCAACAGGCATGCCGTAAAGATGCGCGAAACCGCACACGAGTGTTTTGCCATAAAGCGCTTTAAATTCATTAAAAAGAGAACCATCCACAATACGTAAAATAATTTCGCGAATATCAAAGGGATATCGCGCATCCGTTGGAATAATTCCATATAATTCTTTTGGATCTAATACGGGTTCTTCCGGTTCGCGCAAATGAAGCGAAATTTTTTTCTCGTAATTTAAATTGGAAATAATATTGCGAACGATTTTTAATGCGTGTTCATCGTTATTGGCGTAATAATCTGCAACACCGGAAATTTTACAATGCACATCCGCACCGCCCAAATTTTCAGCCGTGACCACTTCACCCGTTGCTGCTTTAACGAGTGGCGGGCCGGCCAAAAAAATAGTCGCCTGATTTCGCACCATGACTGATTCATCTGCCATGGCTGGAACATATGCACCGCCCGCTGTACAGGAACCCATGACAGCAGCAATTTGTGGAATGCCGTTGGCTGACATATTCGCCTGATTAAAGAAAATTCGTCCGAAATGATCAACATCGGGAAAAACTTCTTCCTGTTTTGGTAAAAATGCGCCGCCTGAATCGACTAAATAAATACACGGCAAACGATTTTCTGCCGCGATTTTTTGTGCGCGTAAATGTTTTTTGATGGTGATAGGATAATAAGTTCCGCCTTTGACCGTCGCATCATTCACAATTAACATGCAATCAGTCGAATGGACTTTTCCGACACCGGTGATGATTCCACCTGCGGGAAGTTCATCATCATATAATTTATAACCGGCAAGTGCGGAGAGCTCTAAAAAATCAGAACCGGAATCTAGCAATAATTGAATGCGATCGCGCGGTAATAATTTACCGTGTTGACGATGACGTTCACGCGCTGCGTCACTTCCGCCTTGATAAATATTTTCGAGTTTTTGTTTTAAATCTTCAACCTGCTGCTGCATGGCTTCGGCATTGCGTTTGAATGCGTCAGAGTTTGGATCGATTTGAGTTTGAATCGTGCTCACGATATGAATCCTTAAAAATCACTTTGTTTCATCAAACAATTCCCGCCCTATAATAATCCGGCGAATTTCCGATGTTCCCGCGCCAATCTCATATAATTTCGCATCCCGCAAAAATCGTCCTGTTGGAAATTCATTGATATAACCATTCCCTCCCAAACATTGAATCGCCTGCAGCGCCATCCATGTTGCTTTTTCTGAAACATACAAAATAATTCCTGCGGAATCTTTTCGCGTGATATGTCCTTGATCTGCCGCTTGTGCAGCCGCATACAAAAAAGCACGCGATGAAGTCAAACCGACATACATGTCTGCCAGTTTCGCCTGAATCAATTGAAATTGCCCAATTGCTCGTCCAAATTGCTCGCGATCATGCACATACGGCAGCACGATATCAAAACAGGCTTGCATAATCCCAACTGGTCCCGCCGCTAAAATCAAACGCTCAATATCGAGACCTTGCATCAAAATCGAAGTCCCGTGATTCACATCACCTAATACATTTTCAATCGGCACCCGGCAATTTTCAAAAACCAGTTCACAGGTGTTGGAACCTCGCATACCTAATTTATCGAGTTTTTGCGCAGTTGAAAATCCAGGAAAATCTTTCTCAACCAGAAACGCGGTGATGCCATGTTTTTCGTCATTCCCAATTCGCGCATAAACAACTAACACATCCGCGTCAGGCCCATTCGTGATCCACATTTTCGTGCCATTTAAAATATAATGATCACCTTTAAGTTCTGCATCCAGTTTCAAACTCATCACGTCAGAACCGGCGTTAGTCTCACTCATCGCTAACGCGCCGACATATTCTCCACTGCATAATTTAGGTAAATATTTTGTTTTTTGCGAATGTGTCCCATGCAAACGAATTTGATTCACACATAAATTAGAATGCGCACCGTAACTTAATCCAATCGATCCCGATGCGCGGCTGATTTCTTCCATCGCAATCACATGCTCAAGATAGCCCAAACCCGTACCGCCAAATTCTTCTTCGACTGTCACGCCTAAGAGACCCATCTCGCCCAGTTTTTTCCATAAGGGTTTGGGAAACTGATTATCATGATCAATCTGGGAAGCCCAAGGCGCAATTTCTTTTGATGCAAAATCCCGCACAGATTCTCTTAATATATTGGCAGTTTCGCTCAAGTGAAAATTAAGAGTTGTCATCATAACAATCCTTGATTACATTTCTAAATATTTAATCACCGCCGCTAAAAAACGTGTTGCTTCGCCGCCCGTCACGACGCGGTGATCAAATGTTAATGACAAAGGAGCAATGCGTCGAATTTCCATGATGCCATCACGCGCGCACACTTCATCGCGTACTTTTCCACACCCTAAAATTGCAACCATCGGCGGAACAATAACCGGATTCGCGTAACGCCCTGCAATCGTGCCAAAATTGGAAAGCGTAATCGTTGCACCCTGCAAATCACTCGGCGCAATTGCACGTGACCGCACGGATTTTTTGCAGTCATCGATCATCGCACGTAAATCTTCTGCTTTTTTATTGGCGACATTTTTTAAGACCGGTACAAATAATCCTTCTTCCGTATCCATCGCCAATCCAATATTAACTTCTTGATGCAAACAGCGCTCCATATTTTTTCCATCATACCACGCATTTAAGGAAGGTTCAGCTTTAGCAGCAGAAACAATCGCCTGAATTAAATGTGCAGTAAAATCCGATTTGATTTTCGTGACATCAGCATCATCTACAATTGTAACAGGCACAATTTCCTGATGAGATTGTGTCATCACAATCGCCATACTGCGGCGCACACCCTGTAATGTTTCAACATTACCAGTCAATCTGGATTTGCTCCCGGAAGCTTTTTTCACATCGTTTTCTGTAATTTGTCCCTGAGGGCCTGTCGGTATCACAGCGCTCAATTCAACGTTTAATTGTTTTGCGAGCTGACGGACAGCTGGCATCGCTTTGGCAGCGGATGTTTTTCTCGCCGAACCAATAATCATTTCACCTTCATTCAGCAAAGTTGTGCTTTCTTCCAGACTGCCAACGACGGTCCCTTTATCTTTTTCTGCGGGTATTTCGCCACTTTCAAATTCAACCAAAGGCGCATGGGTCGGAATAATGTCGCCTTTTTTTCCGTATAATTTTACAATTTTTCCAGCTTCTGGTGCGGGCACATCGACCACTGCTTTCGCGGTTTCCATACTCACCATCGGTTGATCGACTTTCACAACATCACCTTCCTTGACATACCACTCATGAATCTCCGCTTCTGCCAATCCTTCTCCCAAATCGGGTAAATGAAATATTTTCATGCAAACTCCATGATTTGTTGAACTGCCTCAATAATATGTTGTTCATTGGGTAAATAAAATTTTTCAAGACGTGCGTAAGGCACAATCGTGTCATAACCTGTCACACGTTTCACAGGGGCTTTCAAAAACATTAAACCTTCTTCGGCGAGTTGTGCAGAAATATCAGCACCGACTCCGCCTGTACGTGCTGCTTCATGAATAATGACGCAACGCCCGGTTTTTTCAACTGACGCTAAAATCGTTTCCATATCCAGCGGTTTAATCGTTGCGAGATCAATGACTTCTGCACTGATACCTTCTGCTGCCAGTTTTTCTGCGGCAGCTAATGTTTCTTTAACAAGAGAACCCCACGTGACGAGCGTGACATCTTCACCGACACGCAAAGTAAAACAGACATCGAGCGGCAATGCTTTACCATTGTCAGGCACTTCCTGTTTCGCCCAGCGATAAAGGCGCGATGGTTCTAAAAAAATAACCGGATCAGGATTACGAATGGATGCAAGCAGTAAACCATAGGCGCGTGCAGGAGATGACGGCATGACAACACGAAGCCCTGGAATATGCGCAAATAGTGCTTCTGTGCTTTCTGAATGATGTTCTGGCGCGCGAATTCCGCATCCATACGGTGCACGAAAAACAACGGGACAAGTCATTCTGCCGCGCGTGCGATTTCGAATGCGTGAGGCATGATTAATAATTTGATCGACCGCCGGATAAATAAATCCCATAAACTGAAATTCAGCAACAGGTTTTAATCCTGCAATGGCCATGCCCACCGCCAAACCGCCAATCATGGATTCTGCTAATGGTGTGTCGCGTACACGCAAAGGCCCAAATTGATCTAACAATCCCACTGTCGCGCGAAACACACCGCCATTTTTTGCGATATCCTCGCCTAACACCACAACATCTTTGTCGGCTTTCATTTCATAAGCGAGCGCTTGATTAATGGCTTCAACCAATGTTATTTCTGCCATGTTAAATACCTCGCTCTATTAAGCTATCACGCTGTTTTGCGTAAATTTCTGGTAAGGTTTCATATAAATAATCAAACATCGAAACGGGTTCTGCAGGCGGAATACTCAAATATTCCTGTACGATTCTTTCAACATCTAGTGAACATTCGGAAAGCAAAGCTTCTTCTTTTTCAGGCGACCATGCATTGATACTTTCCAGATAATGACGTAATCGGATAATCGGCTCTTTTTTCCATTCCTCTTCGCGGCTATTTTTAGGTTCATAACGGCTTGCATCATCTGCAGTCGTGTGATCACTTTGACGATAACAAACCATTTCAATTAAGGTAGGCTCATGCTGATCACGCGCTTTTTTCATCGCTTCCGCAACGCGGCAACGCACGGCTATCACATCATTACCATCGACTTGTTCACCAGAAAAACCGGCGGCAATCGCTTTTTGTGCGAGCGTTTTCGCAGCCGTCTGCTCAGATCGTGGAACAGAAATCGCCCATTGATTATTACTCACAACAAATACCACGGGTAATTTCCACACACCCGCCACATTCATGGCTTCGTAAAAATCGCCTTCCGATGTACCGCCGTCTCCACACACTGTTAAAACCGCGCGTTTTTCCTGACGGATAGTTAATGCACTGGCCACACCGACAGCATGTAAAATTTGTGTACCAATGGGAACCGCATAGGGAAAATTATTGTAGGCATTTGCGAAAGTATTTCCGCGTTCATCTCCGCCCCAATACATTAAAATATCGACCGGATTCACACCGCGCTGGATCAATGTCGCGACATCACGATAATAAGGAACAAAAATATCGTCTTTCGGAATGGCATCGCCCATCCCGACAAATACCGCTTCCTGTCCGCGCGTTGAAGGATAGGTACCCATTTTTCCGGTGCGCTGCAACGCAATGGCTTTGGTATCAAACGTGCGGCTCCACACCATTTGGCGATAAAGCCGAACAAGATTTTCAGGTTCTTTTGCAAAAAGAGGCGCATCAGAAGATAACTGATGCTGTTCATTCAAATATTGATAATAGGGAATTTCAAACTGTGCAACAATTTTCACGCAAACTAAACTCCTGTCCATATGAAGTGACGTTACAGGTTATAACTCACTTCCTGTTGAGTCAATATGCTTTTTTACTTAATAATTCCTTAAGGTAGATTGAAGTAAGATTTTTTAAGTAATTGATATTAAATATTTTTTAACAAGGAGAAGGTTGATATGGCAATGCCTCATGAAGCAGTTACTGAAAGTAAATTTTACATATTAAGATATACCAGCACCGAAACAACAGCCCCAAAGAAGGCGAAATTTCAAGAGATTGAAAGAGAAATTGATGCCCTCGTCCTCAGAAATGCCGGCGATAATGAATGGTTAGAATACATACTGTATCTTTGTAAAATGGGCTTTGAAAACCAGCAAAATGACACATACTGCTCACATTATACAGAAACCTTATTTGTTATTGCGCAGGTTTTTCTTTGCAGAATAGACTCTACAGCTCTTAGCGCCGCCATCCAAAAAAAAATTAGTCAATTTGAGGATTTTAAAAAAAAAAATGATGAATCAAAAAGCACAAATAAAGAATCCAGTGTCATATCAGGATTTGAAAATTCAATTAAAGAAACGGTATTTGAGCTTGCCTATTGGGGCCATGTTAAACTTTTGCTGCAAGAATTTTCTCTTGCTGAAATGAAACAACCTGGATTTTTTCCAGATGATTACAGCTATGATCCGATCAATAAACCGGGTGAACTATTGCATGGTGCCTATACAAAAGTTACTGAGGCAGCTTCATGGATATGGGGCAGCAAAAAAGAAGAAAGGATAGTGAAATTTGAATATTCCAAAACATTGATCGTTTATTCAATTCCCGATGCCAATATTCATTATCCCTTACTATTACAAATTGCTATTTTTGAAAAAATTTATCGAGCGAAAAACCCCAAAAGATTTCCTATGCTTGAAGAAAAAAAACCGGAACTGCTTATCACTCTCCCCTCTCCGTTTGCTGTTTCACAAGAACCTGATGCAGTGGATGAAGAAAAAAGCAAAATTGTGGTCCCTATGGATCATGCATTAGAATGGGTAGAAGATTTATCCAATTATTCCAGTGGAAAAACACATGGCTTTGATGCCTGGCTAAAAATTCGCGAGTGTGCGAAATTTTCAAAAAAAATTATTCAATATGCGCATGAAAACAAATCCGTGAAAGAGTGGCTGGATCTTGCAAAAGAAATGGGCCAGGAAGCACATAAGGCACAAACTGATCCGACATTTCTTAACTTGAATGGCGCATTAAAATCCTGTTCGGGTTTTACGGAAACGGTTTCTTATGTGCGTTTGAAATTAGTGATGTTCATTAAGGAAAGATTTTATAAATCGTATCAAATTGTCATAGCAGCTGAAATGAACATATTCCTCAATTTACGAGAAAAAGTTTATGAATTAAAAATAAGTAGCGCATCTTGCACTGAAGTGCTTGCAACCGAAGCAGCTATTTATTCAAAAATACGTGATTTGGCTTATCTTCTTGAACATAAACCCCTTCGTGCTCTTCGTACAGACACCTTAAAACAAGTCGTAGCTTACGGAAAAAGCTGGGTAAATGGAACAATTGAATGTGGTTATCAATATTCCGCTCATTCTCAACCTTTTGGTTTGAAAGATAACCGGCATATTTGCACATCAGAACCACTTTGTTATCAGGAAGAATTTGCAAAACCTAAAGGCATTTATGAAAACAAATATGAAAAAAAATTAAAAGCTGCGATCGACTCAAAATCAGCGGAAGAAACTGCCGAAAAAACTATTCAGGATTTGAGTATTCAATTGGACGAGTTGGTAAAAAATCCTAATGCCAACAAGCTGATTGAGTTGCAAGACAGTCATGTTGAAGCATTTTTGGCGTTTGAAATTACTGCAGAAACACTTGAGCAAACCCTTTCTCCTGCTATTGAAAATATTGATGCAAGATTACAAGCTACAGAAAAATTTATTGAGAGTTCTGCGGGAAACAGAAAAAAAGAGCTGCTGACTCAATTAAATAAACAAACCGATCGAATCAGTGGTTATGTTACAGCTCTCAAAAAAATTCAACCTATTTTTCAGCAAGAACAAATTGAAAAAAATCAAGGTGAAGCGAAAGAAGAAAAATCTCATGCAGAGAAAACAACAATTAACACACATGCCGATATTTTAGAACGTTTAAGAGAACCGGAAGGTTTCAGCTCTGAAAAAGACAATACGAGTGAGGATGAATCAGAACCTGAAAAAACCGATGAAGAAGAAAAAAATGATGCGAATGAAAAAAAACAACAGCCTTCCAAACCGATCACCTGTGCACAATCACGAAATGTATTTTATAAAATTTATCATGATCTCACCCAGCCAGTAAAACCTCTGGAAGAAATGAAAAAGCTGTGGGAACAAACATATCAAGATCAAAAAAAACATCCACCGCGAAGAAGAATGAATTTTATTGGAAATGCAAAACTCGAAATTCAAGAGGCTGGAGTGGAGCTTGATCCCGCGCTTGAAAAAAATCTTGAATCGCCTAAGAATAAATCGTGAACACATATTGCGCTTGATTAGCTATGTTGATCCTGAGATTCGTATTAGGTTTGATAATAATCCACAAAAAACTAAGCATTTCATGGGATTAGAGGTGTAGTGGGTATATTTAAACAGTACTTGTCATTGTGGTAATATCAAGCTGGAATTCAACATGCCTAATTCATCAGTTCGTTGGTGGACAAAAAAAGAAATAAAGATAAAGTAAAAATAAATTGGGAATTTACTAAAAACAAGGCTAAAGAAAAATTTAGGAATTTTATATGAAATTTGGTTTGTCTTTTCTACCGGATTGTTCGCCAAAAGATAAATCGGCGATAGAATATTATAAAGAAGCTCTTATATTATGTGATTTAGCTGATAAAGCTGGTCTTCATTATATAAAGATGACAGAACATTATCTTCATCCATACGGGGGATATTGCCCAAGCCCACTTTCTTTTCTTTGTGCCGTTGCCGCAAGAACATCACAGATTCGGTTGATGACTGGTTGTGTTTTACCCGCTTTCCATCATCCTATTCAGCTTGCAGCAAATGTTGCGATGTTAGATGCAATAAGTAATGGGAGGGCGGATATCGGATTTGCTAGAGCTCGACTATAAACATTCTTAGCGAGGGAAAAGCTTGAGAGTGACAATAATATAAGTGCTGTTATGCCATAGGTTGTCGAAAAAGGTAAGACTGAGAGTATAATTTGCGTCGTGATAATCATCAAGTAAGCGATCCTATTGTGTCTCTTGAATATGTTCTTTCTTCTGTATAACGGAGTCTGTTAATTCAATTTTAGTATGATTTCCATACGTTATTAGAGAATTAATATTGCAGCCTTTTAATGTAGCATTACCATTGACATGAAGTGTGCTTCTCACTTCGGTATTTTTAAGATTACCATTACCATTTAATTCTAAAGCATCAAATGATGCATTATTCGTCTTAGCGCTGCCATTAACAACGATAAGTCCTTTGAAACTAGTTTTATGGCCGGGGGATCCAAGTGTCGCTGAGCCATTGACTATAAGATTATATTGTCCACTGTTAATTAACTTAGTTGAACCGTTAAATTTGATTAGCTCAGTATTTCTGACGTTAGGAGTAGTTAAAGTCGAACCGTTTAAAAATTTATATAATGTCTTAAGTAGTTTATAACCCAAGCTGCTGTTCATTTGTTTCCCGTTTGCTGTTAAAAAATAAACCGATTTTCAGCTCCACAGAGATGTTACACTAACTAAGCTATCATTTCAAAATGAACAACCGGATACATTTTTTAAGTCCTATTTAAGTGTTATAAATGCTTTGAATCCACCCCAAAACATTCGCATTCCATCAAAAGGTAATTTTTTGGGATCCATCATTTTGGCAATTCTTGGATCTTTCATCACTTTTTTATTGACTGAATCACGATGAGCGCGAGATTTATATACTGCATAAGAAAAAATGACTGTTTCGCCTGTTTTAAGTTTGACGCTTTGAGGAAATGAAGTGATTTTCCCTTTTTTAACATTATCAGCGATGCATTCAACATATTCTAATGCGCCATATTCACGACACACTTTTCCAAACATATTGGCCATTTTTTTGTACTTTGCGAAATTTTTTTTGGTACGGGTACAACAAATCCATCTACATATTTAGCCATAACGATTCTCTTTTTTCGTTGTCCAATAATGATAACATGAAAGGTTTACTGATTACCTGCAAACAGTTTGCAGCGAGCAAGTTCTGCTTCGCTTGGTGAATTCTTTGCTAATGATCCCGTTTTGACATCATCCATAACCATTTTTGTCCATCCTTGTATTTGCAACTTATAATGATGCATTATCCAGGGTTAGTAAGAGAAACCAGTTGACATTTTGTCGTTTATATACGACAATTGATCATGAAGAAAAATACTCCTAGAATTTTGCGTAACTATATGACTCTTAATGGAAAAGTGCCATTTTCTGATTGGCTCAATTCATTAAAGGATCCGGTTACGCGGTTGAGA
The DNA here is from genome assembly GCA_035478255.1 of Gammaproteobacteria bacterium. GTDB lineage: Bacteria > Pseudomonadota > Gammaproteobacteria > DSM-16500 > DSM-16500 > DATIJJ01. The sequence goes on along the minus strand of DATIJV010000138.1, from coordinate 767 downwards.
ATCAGGCGCCGATTGGATCGATTAGAGATAGGCAATTTTGGTGATTGTAAGCCAATAGGAGAAGGGGTATCAGAGTTAAGACTAGCCTTTGGACCCGCGTATCGAATTTATTTCGCAGAACAAGATGATGTAATCATTATCTTACTTTGTGCCGGTGATAAAAGCAGTCAGAAAAAAGATATCAAAACAGCCAAGCAGTATTGGCAAGAACTACAGGAGCGCGTGCTATGAGTAAAGCTAAAATTCTTAAAAATACGACAAGCTATCACGACGAATTAATTGAATCGCTCAAAAAACCCAAAGAAGCCGATTTATATTTGCGACTCGCGATGGATGAATATCACGAAGATGGTGATACCGAATTGCTTCTTGTTGCATTGCGAAATATTGCAGAAGCAAGGGGTGGAATGAGTCAGTTAGCTAAAAAGACGCATTTGAATCGACAGAATTTATATCAAGCGCTTTCAAAAGAAGGAAATCCTACGCTTGATACATTTGAATTAATTTTGAAAGGACTAGGGTATCGATTGGCGATACAGCCGGATGAGAATAGAAAGGCAGGGTAAGGTAGCATCTATTTTCTCAATATATTTTTACAAAAAATTATATAAAATCTTCGCATTAAATAACCTGAGTATTGCATAAGAAAAAACGTTCACGCAATACTCAGGTTATCCCGTCGATTGAGAGCAGAATGCGAGCAATCTATAGGACGGGATCCAGAAATTTTACAGTATTGTCTAAGCAAACGAAGTGTTTTTGCTTAG
>DATIJV010000137.1:0-10283 GCA_035478255.1 Gammaproteobacteria bacterium | reverse complement strand
CTGTATCGGAGCGCCCCCCTTCTCTCCACAAAAAGCGCGTTTAGAGGAAGGGGGACGTTCTAATTCAGCGCATCTGTATCGGAGCGTCCCCCCTTCTCTCCACAAAAAGAGCGTTTAGAGGAAGGGGGACGTTCTAATTCAGCGCATCTGTATCGGAGCGTCCCCCCTTCTCTCCACAAAAAGCGCATTTAGAGGAAGGGGGACGTTCTAATTCAGCGCATCTGTATCGGAGCGTCCCCCTTCCTCCACACGCTTTTTGTGGAGGAAGGGGAAAGGGGAAGGAGGTAAAAAATTGATGAAATATCCGGGTTAAATCTCTCGCAATCTGAGCGCTAAAAAACCTAAAACTCATCTGCGAGAGGTATACTTATCGCATATTCATTAATATTTTTGACTTTTGGCTCCTCACAGCATCAACTGCCGGTTCGCCAGGCGGTTTACTTTGCGTCATCCTCATCCAAGTCCAAGGTAGAGCTCTGCCCCAAAGTGGGCCCTTGTCCTTTTTAGGAAGAGGAATATCAATGGGTTTTGATGGAGTATTCAGAGGGGAGATATCATCACTGCCAGATAATGAATCTGCCTTCGAGCATTCTTGAGAATAACCTGATTTCTCTTCTACAACAGAAGGTGCAGGAGACCCTGACTGCTTACCTGTCTCAGAAAATCTCGGAGAGGGAGGAGGTGTATTGATTTCTTGAATGGGTGATAAATTCCACGGAACAAACGAAAAAAAAGATGACTCTTTTTCTCTTAATTCCCGAGGAGACCGCGGTCGAGGTTCAAAAAGCCCTTCCCATTCGGATCCTAACTGTGGAAGAGACTGGAGCAACTCTCCCTCATCCAACCTTAATTGTGGAGTACTAATAGAACCTACCGGTTGGTGTTTCTCATTCATTTCTTTAAGCATGTGAGATGTAGAACAATTAGCATTCTCTTCGTTAGCTTTCTCTTCGTTAGCTTTCTGTTCTCTTTTGCGGCTCTCCTCATTCATTTCTTGAACTATGCGAAATATAGAATAATTGGTATTATTCTTTACGTTTTCGGGGTCTTCTAAATGAGAACCTAAATATTTTAAATCTCGAGGGGTAGAATTTTTATCTTTCTTATTAAAAACAGGCACAGGCATTTTCGCTAAAACATCGCGCACTCGACTGGTTTCTGCATTTTTTAACTCTTGATTTTCTAATCGTTCATAAATATTTAAGGCTTTAATAAAATACCCACTAGCCTTAACATTTGATCCAGCTTCGTCGTATATTTTTGCTAATTTCTCAGCACATAACCCCCATTCACTAATTTCTTGATCTTCAATTTTTGCATATTGGCCAAAAAATTCATATATTAAGTCATGCATGTTCAGAGTTTTTTGTAAAAAGATTAATGCATTCTGAGAATCTTTCCGAGCTATAAAATTATCCGCAAGAATTGAATAATTCTCCAGCGCAAGACTAGCATAAATTATAAACTTCTCAGCTTTTCTTGGGTTCCAATTTTCCTTTGAAAAACTGTCGGCTATTTTTTTATTTCGATGCGCAATTTTTTTACGCGCATCAACCTCATCTTGATTTATAGGCCTGGAAAGCCTTGCTTGCATATTTATTCTCCTCGACAAATTTTTATTTTCTACACGCGTTGGTGGCTGTCAAAACTAAAATATAGTGAAAAGCTAACCCGTACTAGCACGATGCTGCTCATCTTCCATATGAATTTCGCAATGTGTCTCACGCAGACATAAAGTGGCTAATATTCCAACCAAAATACCCAGCGGCAATAAGCTGAGAGCTAATACGTAAGCATGCGCAGAATAAATTCTCGCACCATCTACCATCGTACCCACCCAGTTCAGATCTAAAATCTTGCCGATAGCCGGCGGGAAAACAATACCGCCTATCATCACAAGCATATTCACTAAACCAATAGCTGTGCCTGAAATTTTGATCGAAGTCACTTCGCGTGCAATAGCAAAAACAAGAATCTGAACACTGGAGAAGAATCCAAACAAGAACAAAAGAATATAAATACTGATAAGAGATAATGATTGCACATAGAGCAAAATGCAAAAGACAATCATTGCTGCAAGTGAAGCAAAAATAATCGGGATACGACGCAATTCAAGAAAATCTGAGAATAATCCCCATAAAGGCGCGCCCATCGCACATCCAATAAATACCATGGAATTTGCATTGGCTGCATGAACACGATCAATTCCATGTGCCTGGGCCAGATAAGCAGGGCCCCACAATTCTGCAAAAGCTGACAGGAATAAATAAAGCAAACACCCAACAATTCCACATAACCATATTTGGCGATTCAATAAAGCCTGCTTTAATCCTGAAAGTACGCTAGACATGTCAGTAGTGTGAAGCAAATACTGGTTTTCATAGTAAGGATTTCTATCTCGCACCACAGCCCAAATGATAACAGACAGAACCACTCCTCCGATTGCAGCCGCAATCATGGCTGTTTGCCAGCCTGCAGAATCCACAATCACTCGCAATACAATATCGCCAAATGCTGCGCCCAACATACCTAAACAAAAAATAATGCCGGACATTAAAGCGAAGTAACGCGGCTGCAGCCAGATTGTCGCAAGTTTTGCTGCACCGACAAATGCAAAGGCAGAACCCAGTCCCACTAAAAAACGACCTATCATGGCCACAACAATATAATCGGAGCAGGCAAATAAGTAAGCTCCGACCGCGCATAAAAAGCATGCGAATGTGAGTAAGCGCCTCGGCCCAAACCGGTCCATCATGACACCTACGAGAATCTGCATGGCAACGTAGGAATAGTAATAATAAGATCCAGACAAATAACCAAACTGCGCGCCCGTTAAATGATAGAAACGCATCAGGTTTTCTGCCATCACACTGGGCGACATACGCAATAAATATTCGTAGCTATAAAACAATGCGCCTAGCGCACAAACAAACCATGGAATTAATCCTAATTTTACTGAAGATCTCGTTTCCACTCCAACCTCCTACAAAAAACAGTATAATTTACGCCACAATCGGAGGTGAAGATAAAGAAACACCTGATTGAATAGCGGCTTGTGCTACTGCTGTTGATACTCGTTCTTTTAATCTTGGATCCATCAATTTTGGCAGAAAATAATCTGGGCCAAACACAAGCAGCCCAGAAAAGTCTGTCAAAAGATTCTCAGGAACCGGTTCATGAGCTAAATCTTTTATAGCATGGACAGCGGCTAATTGCATGGTTTCGTTAATGCAGGATGCGCGTGAATCCAGCGCTCCCCGGAAAATATAGGGAAAGCATAGGGCATTATTGACTTGATTAGGGTAGTCGCTGCGCCCTGTGGCTATAATTAAATCTTTTCGCACGCTATGAGCGACTTCTGGCATGATTTCTGGCACAGGATTGGACAAAGCGAATACAATGGGTTTTTCTGCCATAGCCTGCAGCATATCAGGTGTCATCAATCCTGGCCCTGAAACACCAATGAAAACGTCTGCTCCTGTTAATGCATCCATCAAAGTGTGTTTATTGGTTTCTACGGCGAATTCTTGTTTATAACTATTTAAATCTTTTCGACCCGTATGTATCACACCTGAGCGGTCAACCATCAATATATTGGAGCGTTTGGCGCCTAATTTAACCAGTAACTGCATGGAAGCAATCCCTGCCGCACCTGCGCCAGCGCAAACAATTGTCACTTCATTTAATTTTTTTCCCTGTAATTCGAGGGCATTTAATAATCCGGCTGCAATAACAATAGCGGTCCCATGCTGATCATCATGAAAAACAGGAATGGATAATTTTTCCTTTAAGGCTTTTTCAATTTGAAAACATTCTGGAGCTTTAATATCTTCCAGATTAATCCCGCCAAACGTAGGTGCAATGCTGAAAACAGTTTTAATGAAACCTTCAGGATCGTCACAATCTACTTCAATATCAAAAACATCAATATCTGCAAAATGTTTGAAAAGAACTGCTTTGCCTTCCATCACTGGTTTACTGGCCAGAGCGCCGACATTGCCTAATCCCAATACCGCCGTTCCATTGCTGATAACCGCAACCAAATTTGCTTTGCTAGTGTAACGATAAGCGGCGAAAGGGTCGGCGGCGATTTCCTTTACAGGCTCAGCCACTCCCGGTGTATAACACAAAGCAAGATCCTGTTCAGTCAACGGCTTGGTAGAAACTATCCCAATTTTGCCAGGAAAGGGGCTGGTATGATATTCCAGTGCTGCTTTACGTAAATCCTTTATCATGTCGCAAACCTTCTCGTTATTTTATAAAAATCATCGAATGTTTAAGAAACCGTTAAAGCTTACAGCCATTTGGGTCAAGCGGGTGGAAAAGCGGTGAACTGAAGAGAAGATAAAATTGCGAGGAGACTATCAAACAATACTTAATGATATTTTGCATCATGTTACACCCGCCCCACTGCTTTTTGCAATAATTATTTAACAACTTGTTAATTAAGGGAAATAAAAACCTGTCCTGTGAGTTCACGGGATAAATTATTTATTTTGCTGGTCTGATGTTTTAGCCGAATCTTTCGTATCGCGGCGGCTATATTTTTTCTGAAAGCGCTCAACGCGGCCTGCCGTGTCGACGATTTTCTGTTTGCCTGTATAGAAAGGATGACATTTGGAGCATACTTCTAAATGCAAATTTTTGCCTGCAGTCGAACGGGTCACGAAGGTGTTGCCGCAACTGCAGTTTACAGTAATTTCTTGATATTCTGGATGGATATCCTGTTTCATAAAAACCTCTTAAACAATCCTGAGCAAAATTAAGCTGGCCATCATAGCTGAGACAAGGAAATGAATCAAGGGTTGGTAACCCGGATATTTCATCATGGAACCTCATTAAAAGCTCAAAGACCGCATGCTGACTGCGTTGCGAGTCATCACGCGGCCTTTAAGCTTTTTCTGAGGTTCCATGATGAAATATCCGGGTAAGTATTCGGCGGAAGTTTCTCGCTAATGATTTTTAGGTGTTTATACCTAAAAATCATTAGCGAGAGCTATATTAAAGATTTTAAAAGGCTCTTTTCGCATTTAACCTGAAGACCTGGGATTGGGATTGGAACCGGGGCTGGCCTTTTGCGCTTTCTTCACATCACTGATCATAACATCAACAGCATCTAGAGACTTTGTTTGCCAGAGTGATCCAGCAATTACAAAATTTTTTCTGTGATCACGAAGAATAGGTAATTTTTTTGCATCTTCCAAAAATTGAATTTTTCCTTCTGGTGACTCAATCTTTGCTACTTCCTTCTTCAATTTGTCCAGAACAATCCCACGCACTTCCAACATGGTTTTTTGCCATAGGGGAGTTGTGAGGTTTGGCTTAAGCCATTGAGACGCCAAATTGCGATCCTGTTTTTGGGCGTAACAGGTTTGGCAATAACACAGATAAATAACATTGGCATACTTTACAGTTAAGTTAGGATTTTTAATTGCCTCGATGAAAGCCGGCAAAGCTTCATCGGGTTTTTTATACTCTACAACATTCATTACCTCCCCAAGGAGAAGCAAAATTTCGGCTGCATGTTTGACCTCCGGTACCTCTGTCTTATCCTCTTGGATATTCCTCAATACACGGTCGCGCATACGAATATTCTCATTAGCACGCATAAGGTTGTGCGTCCGACTAACTGGTGACCCATCAATCTTTTCAGATTTCACAACCTCGAAAAACTGCTTCACCATATCTTGTATTAAAGCTTCTTTTTCCTCAGCTATTTTTGCCTCAGCTTCTTTCTTAACATCCGGGGATTCTGTTTTATTTCCTACAGGGATAGGTGTACTACGCATACTGGAACCTCACATGTATTAGCATTTCGTTCAAAAACAATACATATGGTAAGTATACACTATTTTAATTGATTTTTATGTAGACAATTACTGTTTTTTAGTAAATTAAATGACATATATACTCGCTAAACTCTGCCACCACAGGCGCATGGTCAGTTGGACGCTCCCATCCGCGCGGTGTCTTGTCGATTCTGCATTGTTTACAATGCTTCGCTAATTTCGCGCTTGCAAGAATATGATCTATCCGCAATCCTAGATTGCGTTTAAATGAATTTAACCGATAATCCCACCAACTAAAGCTCTTTTCCGGCTGGCTTCGCAGTCTAAAACAATCCTTAAAATCCAAATCCAGCAAAGCTTCAAATTCTGCCCGCTCAGGCAGGCTAAACAAGACTTTTCCTTCGCAAGCCATCGGATCATATACATCTTCATTTTGAGGCGCGATATTAAAATCGCCCAGCAAAATAATATTTGAATATTGCTTTTTTTCATTCGTCAAAAAAAGCTTTAAATGCTTCAGCCAATTTAATTTGTATTGATATTTTTCTGAATGAACACTCTCGCCATTTGGAACATAAAGATTGACAACTCGCACATCATTAAATGTGGCTGCTATCATGCGGCGTTGAGGATCTTGCAGCTCAGAAAATTCAATCAGAATATTTTCTGGCATCACATTGCGATAAAGAAGCGCCACACCGTTATAGGTTTTCTGCCCATTCACGACTGCTTCATATCCCGCGCGACGTAATTCATCAAATGGAAAAATTTCAGTCGGAATTTTTAATTCCTGCAGCGCCAAAATATCCGGCTGTTCTGCTGCGAGCCACTCTAATACCTGTGGTAAACGCACTTTTAATGAATTGACATTCCATGTTGCAATCTTGAATGCACCCATCAGATCAGCCGCTAAAATACATATCAAACTCAATGGGATGTGTCGTCATGTTGAGACGCGTGACATCTTCGCGTTTAATATGAATATACGATTCAATCAAATCTTTGTTAAACACATTTCCTGCTAACAGAAAATCATGGTCTTTTTCCAGCGCATCCAGCGCTTCGCCCAAAGATGAACACAAACTGGGAAGCGTTTTAGCTTTTTCAGGTGATAAATGATAAAGATCTTCATCCACCGCATCGCCAGGATGAATTTTATTTTTAATTCCATCCAATCCTGCCATTAACATCGCAGAAAACGCCAGATAAGGATTCGCCATTGCATCAGGAAAACGCGCTTCAATGCGTTTTTCTTTTTCGCTAAACACAAATGGTATACGAATTCCCGCTGAACGATTACTTTCTGAATAAACCATCGTGACAGGCGCTTCAAATCCTGGAACCAGACGCTTATAACTATTGGTACTGGGATTGGTAAATGCATTCAGCGCACGCGCATGTTTGATAATGCCGCCAATATAATACAAGGCTAATTGCGACAAGCCCGCATACGCATTGCCTGCGAATAAATTTTTTCCGCCGCTCGCGAGAGACTGATGACAATGCAAACCGCTGCCATTATCGCCAACCAGAGGTTTAGGCATAAATGTCACGGTTTTGCCAAGCGAATGCGCCACATTATGCAATACATATTTAAAGACTAGCATTTCATCCGCTTTGACTAACAATGTGTTGTAACGTGTGGTAATTTCATTTTGATTACTGGTCGCGACTTCATGATGATGCACTTCTGGCGTCAATCCCATCTCCATTAATGTCTGGCACATCATCGACCGTAAGTCATGAGAAGAATCAACCGGCGGCACGGGAAAATATCCGCCTTTAATGCGGGGACGATGTCCTAAGTTGCCGTCTTCCATCAATACGCCGTTATTCCAGGCGCCTTCTCGCGAATCAACTTCATAAAAACAACCATTCATTGCGATTTCCCAGCGAACATCATCAAAAACAAAAAACTCTACTTCCTGACCAAAATAGCAGATTTCCGCAATGCCCGAATCTTTTAAATAAGCTTCTGCACGCCGAGCGACTGCCCGCGGATCGCGTGAATACGGCTGTTTAGTCACAGGATCATAAATATCACAACGAATATTAATTGTAGGTACTTCACAAAAAGGGTCGAGTACGGCGGTACTAGTATCTGGCTTCAGTACCATGTCGGATTTATTAATCATGCACCAACCAGCAATTGATGAGCCATCAAACACTTTTCCATCTCGAAACAAAGCGTCTTCGACTTTAGCTTTTGGGATCGTTACATGATGTTCTTTTCCGCGCAAATCACAGAAACGAAAATCAACAAATTCGGCATTGTGTTGCTCAAGCATTTTTTTTATAGTGGCAGGCATTAGTAGAATACTCCGTTAGCAAAATATGAGGTATTCTACCTATGAAGATTAGCTAAAAAAAGCCATTTCGGTTAGAATATTGGCTTTTAAAATTATTCAGGATCTTTATCGTGTCAGAACAATTAAGAAATATCGCGATTATCGCGCACGTTGACCATGGCAAAACGACTCTGGTCGATAAATTATTACAACAAACTGCCAGCTTATCTAAAAAAACAACCAACACTGAACGCGTGATGGATAGCAATGACCTGGAACGTGAACGGGGTATTACCATTCTCGCAAAAAATACGGCATTAAAATGGGGCGATTACCGGATTAATATCGTCGATACACCTGGACATGCGGACTTTGGCGGTGAAGTAGAACGTATTTTATCGATGGTCGATTCGGTATTACTGCTAGTGGATGCGGTCGACGGCCCCATGCCGCAAACACGTTTTGTGACGCAGAAAGCGTTTGCTCAAGGTTTAAATCCAATCGTGGTAATCAATAAAATTGATCGTCCAGGTGCAAGACCGGACTGGGTTGTCGATCAAGTGTTTGATTTGTTTGACCGCTTAGGCGCGACAGACGAGCAGCTCGATTTTCCAATTGTTTATACTTCTGCATTGTTGGGTTATGCCAAACTGGACTTGGCACAAGATAGCAATAATATGGATCCTTTGTTTGAAACTATCGTTACGCGCGTACCGCCTCCAGATGTTGATCCCAACGGTCCTTTTCAGATGCAGATCAGTACGCTTGATTATTCAAGCTATGTCGGCATGATTGGGATTGGACGAATCAAGCGCGGCCAGGCTAAAACGAATATGTCAGTCACTGTGATTGACCGTGACGGAAAAACACGTCAGGGCCGTATTCTGCAAGTACTGGAGTATTTGGGATTAGAGCGGAGTGAAGTCGCAGCAGCCAATGCGGGTGATATTGTGGCGATTACGGGCATTGAAGAATTGAAAATTTCTGACACTTTGTGTGATCCTGCGAACGTGGAAGCTTTGCCGCCATTAAGTGTGGATGAGCCAACAGTTAGCATGACGTTTCAAGTGAATACTTCTCCGTTTGCGGGACGTGAAGGAAAATTTGTTACAACACGTAAAATTCGCGAACGTCTCGATCAGGAATTATTACATAACGTTGCCTTGCGTGTGGAAGATACAGCAGATCCAGATAAATTTAAAGTATCTGGCCGCGGTGAATTACACCTTTCCATTCTGATTGAAAATATGCGCCGCGAAGGATTTGAATTGGCTGTTTCGCGGCCAGAAGTTATCACTAAAATGGTCGATGGTGAATTGCAGGAACCTTATGAAACCATGGCGGTTGATATTGAAACAACGCATCAAGGTGCCATCATGGAGAAACTAGGCAGTCGTCGCGGCGAATTGAAAAATATGATGACCGATGATAAAGGCCGTGTGCGTCTGGATTATATTATTCCCGCGCGTGCGCTCATTGGTTTTCATACTGAATTTTTGACCCTGACATCGGGAACAGGATTGCTGCATCATGTGTTCAGTCATTATGGGCCTGCTGTAAAAGGCGAATTTGCGCAGCGTCAAAATGGTGTGTTGATCTCCAATCAATCCGGCACAGCATTGGCATTTGCATTATGGAATTTGCAAGAACGCGGGCGGATGATTATTGGGCCTCAGACCGAAGTTTATGAAGGAATGATTGTCGGCATTCATTCTCGCGACAATGATTTGGTCGTCAATGCCTGTAAAGCTAAACAGTTGACGAATATTCGCGCTGCAGGCTCGGATGAAAATATTAACTTAACACCACCGATTATTATGTCTTTGGAACAGGCTTTAGAATTTATTGATGATGATGAATTGGTGGAAGTGACTCCGCAATCTATTCGCGTCCGTAAAAAATTTCTCAAGGAACATGAAAGAAAAAGGGCGTCCAAAGTATAGCTGCGGCCGCCTTGTTGCGCAATTCACTGATTTTTCGGGCTCGGGCACGAAAAATCAATGAGTTGCGCAACAACGCCAAAAATTCAGTAAGTATTCGGTGACCTCCTTCCCCTATCCCCCACTGCCATTAAGTTAAGCAAAAGTTAATTAGTCGCTGGCGCGAAATTGAAATTGTAAATGATAATGCTGCAAATGAGCCGTCTTTGCGAGCCGTGCTTTTCGGCGAAGCAATCCAGGTTTTTAAAAGCCTGGATTGCTTCGCC
>DATIJV010000136.1:0-1792 GCA_035478255.1 Gammaproteobacteria bacterium | reverse complement strand
GGGCGGGGCTTACCAATTGATCAGTTGGTAATGTTTACTCCGCTCCGCCAGTTGGCAGAACAGAACATTAACCAAAACTATTTCTTTTTCTTCGCTGTTTTTTTAGCGGCTTTTTTCTTTGCTGGCATGTAAATCACCTCCCTTCGCCCTCCATAGCTTTAGCGACGGAGGGTCATTCCTTATTTATCTCCTAGTTAAGGGCCTAGGGCTTCGGGAGGCAATGCCTCCTTACTAACTGTATGAAACAGGATAATTTAATATTGTAATTAATGTATAAATTTGTCAAGAAATTTTCCTTGCTTCAAAACACGCAGTTTAGACTGTTAATACAGCAAAAATCACAAAATTATTTTTTACATATTTTGTTATATTTTGAGGCTAAAATGAATAATTTTTAATTCCTGATTTTTACAATTTAACTGTAATTATTTTTGAAGTTTAATTACTTTTTTATTCATGTATTTTTGAAGAACTTCAGGAATGATAATACTGCCGTCTTTCTGCTGATAATTTTCAAGAATCGCGCCGAGCAAACGGGGAGTTGCGACAACTGTATTATTAAGCGTATAAACATATTTTGTTGTGCCGTCAGATGCATGATACTTGATATTTAATCTTCTTGATTGGAAGTCATTGAAGTAGCTTGCTGAATGAGTCTCTCTATATTTATTTTGTGAAGGGAACCAAGTCTCGATGTCATATTTTTTGCGCTGCCCTGCCCCCATATCACCGGTGCACATAAGTAATACCCGGTAGGGAAGGCCAAGTTCTTGAAGAATCTGTTCTGAAAATCCGAGCATTTTTTTATGCCATTTACTTGTTTCTTCTTCATCGGCAATAGTCAGAACTACTTGCTCAACTTTATTAAATTGATGAACACGGATAAATCCCTTGGTATCTTTTCCATATGTACCAACTTCTCGCCGGAAACATGGTGAAATTCCGATATATTTCAAAGGTAGATTTTTTTCATCCAGCACTTCGTTCTGATGGTATGCTGTGATTGATACTTCGGATGTGCCAATTAATCCCTGCCCATCTTGAGTTGTATAATGATCTTCAATTCCCCATGGAAAGTATCCGGTTCCCCATAATGCTTCTTTATTGACCATCCACGGTACAGTCATTGGGATAAATTCCTGCTTGGTCATAAAATCAATAGCAAAATTAAGTACAGCTTGCTCGAGTAGTACCAAGTCGCCTTTTAGAAAATATGCTCTTGTACCCCCAATTCCGACAGCTCTTTTGGAGTCATACAAATCAAGATTTTCGGCAATTTGCTCATGAGGTAGTGGCGTAAAATCAAACTTCTTAATTTCTCCTGCCTTTTTTACCTCAACATTTCCGGATTCATCTTTGCCGATTGGTACATCAGAAGCAGCGGGGTTTGGTATTTGGAGCATGATATCCTGATATTTTTTTTCAATTTCTGCGAGCTCCGGGTCGAGTTTACTGAGTTCCTCCTTAAACTTTTTTCCTTGCATAATCTGATCAGGTGTTGGTTTGCCTTTTATTTCCGATTGAAATGCATTTGCTTTTTTTCTGATTGCATCAGTTTTTTGGATTAATGATCTGCGCTCCTCATCGAGTTCCAAGACTTTATCAACTAGCGCCGGATCCATTTGCTTATCTGCAGTTGACTTTTTAATCAGTTCAGGATTTTCGCGAATAAGTTTTATATCAAGCATATGTATCAGTATAAAGTATTAGGTATTAAGTATAAAGTATGAAAAATTATTGAAGCATTCTTAATACTTGCTACTTAATTCTTAATACTATTTTTTTGAAGTTT
>DATIJV010000135.1:0-2105 GCA_035478255.1 Gammaproteobacteria bacterium | reverse complement strand
TTTTTTGGTCTTTTTTACTGCTTATTACCTTACAGCCCGCGCCAATCGTGGGCTGGAAAGGTGGCTAAATTCCTTAGCTTGATGCCTATGCCCTTTCCCCTTCCTCCAAACGAAAAGCGCGTTTAGAGGAAGGGGGACGCTTCGATACAGATGCGCTTAATTAGAGCGTCCCCCTTCCTCCACATGCTTTTTGTGGAGGAAGGGGAAAGGGGAAGGAGGTAAATTAAAACACAGAAAAAACTATTCTTTCCCCACTGCGACCTTTTGTTTTTCTATCAATTCTCTAATCCCATCCTTCGCCAACACCAGCATTTCATCCAACTGAATTTGCTCAAACGTTTCTTTTTCCGCGGTTCCCTGGATTTCAATAAACCCGCCGTGCTCTGTCATCACCACATTCATATCTGTTTCTGCGGCAGAATCTTCCGCATAATCCAAATCAATTATTGCTTCTCCTTTGTAAACTCCCAGAGAAACCGCGGCAATAAATTGCCGAAACGGATTGCTCACAATTTTGCGTTGTTTTTTCAATACTTCAATTGCATCGTACAATGCTACACAACCGCCCGTAATGGCAGCGGTGCGTGTTCCGCCATCTGCCTGGATCACATCACAATCTATCGTGATCGTAAATTCACCCAGCGCATCCAGATTCACACACGCGCGTAACGAGCGTCCAATTAATCGTTGGATCTCTTGCGTGCGTCCGTTTTGTTTGCCTTTGGAAGCTTCGCGCGGCATGCGGTCATGCGTGGAGCGCGGCAGCATGCCATACTCTGCGGTAATCCATCCCTTTCCTGAATCTTTCAAAAAAGGCGGAACACCAAACGTTATACTGGCGTTGCAAATAACTTTTGTATCACCAAATTCGACTAAAACAGATCCTTCAGCGTGTTTGGTGAAACGACGGGTAATTAAAATATCACGTAATTGATGGTTAGCACGTTTGCTGGGTCTCATAATTATACCTCTCGCAGTTGAGTTTTAAGTTTTTTAGCATCTCATCTTGCATCGATCTTTAAACGTTCTTCAATCGAAAAAACTCGATGTAGCAAAAAACTACACCTGCGTTTTTTCTCAATCAGAACGCTTAAATCTCTCGCAAGCTGAGCGCTAAAAAATTTAAAACCCAACTGCGAGAGGTATATCTTCGCTTATTTCGTAGACTGAGAAGCGTCATATGGTAATATGTCTTTCAACGATTACCAAATGGAAAATAAAAATGATTCAAAGTATGACAGCGTTTGCAAGAACACAAGGCCAGGGCGTGTGGGGAAGCGCGATTTGTGAAATTCGTTCAATCAATCATCGCTATCTGGAGCTGGGTGTCCGTATGCCAGAAACGCTGCATGCATTAGAAACTCAAATTCGCGAACGTATCCGGCATTATATTCGCCGTGGAAAAATCGAGTGCTGTATTCGTTTTCAGCCCGGAGATATATCAGGCGCGGAAATTACGATTAACCACCATATGGCGGAAAAATTATGCAAAGCGACAGAAGTCATTGCAAAAATGCTGCCGCATGCGGCACCAGTCAATACGATGGATATTTTGCATTGGCCGGGTATTTTGCAAATTGCTGAAATTGATTTGGAAGCCATTCAGGAAGAAATGATCCAATTATTGGAAAAAGCATTGCAGGATTTAGTGGATGCCCGCATTCGCGAAGGAGAAGAACTCAAGCAGTTATTTTTGCAGCGCTTGGAAGGGATGAAAACTGAATTAGCGAAAGTGCGTCATCGTCTTCCTGAAATTTATACACAGCAGCGCGCGCGTTTGATTGCGCGTTTGAATGATGCAAAAGCTGAGATGGAATCGAGCCGTTTTGAGCAGGAAGTTGTTTTGTTTGCGCAAAAAATTGATGTGGCAGAAGAATTGGAACGTCTTGATGCGCATATTTCTGAGGTGCGTAGAATTTTAAAACAGGGTGGTGTGGCAGGAAGACGATTAGATTTTTTAATGCAGGAATTAAACCGTGAAGCGAATACATTGGGTGCAAAATCCATTGATGTCGATACGACGCGTGCCTCGGTTGAGTTGAAAGTATTAATCGAACAAATGCGCGAGCAAGTGCAGAATGTAGAGTGAGTAGTACACTGTCACA
>DATIJV010000134.1:0-17682 GCA_035478255.1 Gammaproteobacteria bacterium | reverse complement strand
CTTTTTAAACAAAATAAACTAATTGACGACACGCCCTAGTACTGTAAGAGCATTTTTATCTATCTTAGATAGATATTCGGTATTTTTGTCTTTATCAAAAATTTTGATTGAATAACCTAGGTTGCCTGAATTTAAAGAAATATTTTTTGTATTCAAGATTAGAGCGAAAATTGATCCATTAGAGCTAGCAAGATCGGCATCACCTTCGATTTTGACGACAGATTTTTCATTAGAAAAACATTCAAATGTGAAGCTAATGGGGTGCATATCTTTTTCACTTATGCTAAGGCGTACAAGAATTGCAAGATCCATTTTAGCAGGCCATTCGATCTTAGTTTGATCGTGAGTACGAAATACTATGCGATCATTGTATAGTCCCATTAATGAAACTTTGTTGTTTATTTCAACTCTAATATCATCACAAAATAACACATCAATAAATTTCATTTATGCACCTGTTTCTATTTGTTTATTCATAAATAATTGGCTTGACTGTTTTTTCTCAACCTTCGAAGTAGAGTAAGACGTAATTGGATGTACTGATTTCTCCAATTCTTCAACGCCTACTTTAATCACAACGAAACTCGCATAATTACGTTCGAATCGATTTTCAGCAACTCCAATTATCCATGGATATGTTGCAATTATGCGAAGCAAAGCAAGGGTGCTTGAAGAAAAGTCGCCATTTTTCCATCGCGTTAATGTTCGCGATGGTAATTCAAATACGCGCTCAAACATCGCCATAGTGATGCCAACTTTATTCATGTCATCAAGAATATCTTTTACAAGTTGTGCTTGAGCATCTTTTTGGGCATGCAGGTAATTTTTGTCTGATTCTCCAGTGAAATCGCCTTCTTCGTGACATAAATTACAAGTGTAGTAAATTTCATTGAAAGTAAATTCAGCTCCAAGGGTTAATTTTCCAGAGCTTACTTTTTCATGTCTCGTAATATCATCAGATGCACAGGCTGGACAGATAGGTGTGGTCATAATAAATTTCCTCTCAACTTTAGTCTAAGAGCTTACTCAGTGGTCCTAAAAACACTAGATTTCTAGGGTCTGGGTCTTCATGTTTTTTAAATGATTTAATTATCCATTTTTTAGTTTTTGTAACGTATACAAAAGCAATATAGCCATAAATTAAGCCCGAGAAAAAAGCATATGCATCGACCATGATTATAACAGTCTTATTTGTTATGAATAGTAACATAAGTAATAATAATTTGTAACGATGAGATTCATCTAAATTTGGGTAATTGCACTGAAATTTTTTTATTCTATATAATAACCTATTGATAGATTGAATTATTTTATTAGTAAACACTTCCCGTTTAGTGCAGCAGGGTGCTTGCTGTTTTACTTTATTGGGTTAGGCGTACGTTATGAAAGAGGCCTGCCTCTAGACTGCGGGCTTTTCCCCGCTATGCAACTTTGTCCTGATGTTGTACACTATCGCTCCAACAGTAACTTTTTGAGAAAATTATGAGTCAATCTGTTTTATTTTTAACCATTATTTTTTCTTTATTTTTCATGGCTAATGTGAATATTACCTCTATGCCGCGATTCAGGAGACATCACCTATGTTTGCAACTTCTATAATCCAATCTTCTACCCATCCCAAAAACTTAAATGGAGTTGCTTTTAACGAAAGAGCTGAAGTAGAAGGCATCGTCGATGAGTTAGAAAAAGCTGCTACAGATCCTTACGCGGCCAGTCTGCCTTTGATAGCCAGTGCCGAACTGGATGATGCAAACCGATATTCTCTTTCACTTTCAAAAATGTTGGTTTTGTTGACCCAGCTGGATAAGACGCCTGACGCTTTTCCCGAATGGATGCGAAATAATTCGTTTAAAGCTTGGATGTGGGGACGTGTATTGTTAGCAGGAGATGCTGTAAATGATGCTCCTACCGTCGTCAAATCAAAACGAAAGTTGGACGTTTTATTAAACAGCGGCATGGCAAAAAACGATAATCTGGCTTTTTTCGCTTGGGCCGCTGGTTATTTCTCCACGCTGAATGATCGTACTTACCTGGTTTATCACCGAAAAATGACAAAGGATGCGATCGAATTGTCAAACGAATACAGTATCAAACCAACTCATGATGCATTATCTAACGCATTATGGGCATGGGTCATGGCGCTGCCCGCTACAGCCAACGCGCAAAAAATTAATGCGTACAATCAAATCAAAAAACAAATGACTTCTTTGACCTTTACGCAATCTGTCGTAGATGCGATTCAAACCGGTCTCTTGAGGACAGCAGACTCGAATGATTATCCTGCATGGGCATTGGCAAAAGTGCGTGTAGCTGCTGCTGTAATGCACGATCAAGACTTGTATCAACAAATCGATGGTGTATTAACATCATCGTTAGCTAATGCGAAAAAAGCCGGTGCGAAGGCAGAGTACGCATTAGGTGTGTTAGAAAATCAATTGGCTATGTTGCAAATGAATAAAGAATTAGGCCTGCAAGTGAAACCTTTATCCATGAGACAATCACGACTGTAATTCTATCCTCTGTAGCAGAGTTATTGAATAACTCACGTTATACGCAGAACTCCCCGCCAACGTCGTCCTCTGCTAGAAGCGTGTACAGGACGACGTTGGCGGGGAGTTCTGATATTGATAATCCCATTTCCAGAAAAGTACAAAATCGACGTCGATCTGACATCGACAAATGAGTATACTGACCCATGCGGCAGTCTCCATGCTATTCAAGTTTCCCAAGAACATGAATATACAGCATTTTTAGACTGTCGCACTTCTATTTAGAATTCGCCAGTTGAGTTTCTGTATCGGGTACCTATTTAGGTGCCTAGAAATGAATTGCTACTTTCCGTTGGAGGTGTGAATGCGTAAATCAAATATTATTTTACTTTGGCTAACACCTTTATACATTTTGCTTGCACAACTCACCGCATATCTTCATGAATTTGGTCACAGTTTTACTGCATGGGCTTTAGATTTTAAAAATAATCCGTTGGATATTATTTATGGCGGATGGAATTGGCAAAATTTTCTTTTTCTTGCCAATATCGATGAAAATGTCAATTATGCCATGATTAATGAAGTGGGTCATCGCTCTCTAATTTATTTAATAGCTGTTGCGGGGCCTTGTGTTTCATTATTGATTTATCTTGTTACACTTTATTTTTTACGAAAAAAATTTAATAGCTATTTATATTATTTAGTTTTCTGGATTAACTTAATTAATGTTAGAGAATTATGGGCGTATGTACCACTTAGATCGTTGAGTTCAACGGCAGACATTGCAAATATCAACTACTCATTAGACTTGTCTCCTTGGTGGATTTTTATATTAATTACTCCCTTTGTTGCATACGCTGTATGGCATTTTTTTTCAAGTACGGTGAAGAATGCTTATGAGAAGTTAGGTTTATTTAGTTTTGCGAGTCAAGCAACACTTTTTATTTTAACAGTGATATATTTCTTTACTTTAACAGGTCTACAAATTTTAACTGCAAATTATAATTTTGTTACGAATGGTTTAACTTGGGCTTCGTTTATCGCTATACCTTTTATTTTGTTTTTCTGTTGGCCAAGAAAAAATATATGACCAAGCGAAATAAAAACAAAGTTTATGAATCTTACGAGAAAATTGCTCAATTTTTTATTGATAAAGGTTTTAAAGTAACGGGCGTTGATGGTAGCAAAAAAATGATTGAGCTATGCCAGAAACGTTTTCCGACCCAACAATGGATGGTTTCAGATATGCGCGATATTCATTTAAACCAGCAATTTGATGTGATTCTGGCATGGCATAGCTTCTTTCATCTTGATCATGATAGTCAGCGCATGATGTTTAAAATATTTGATGCTCATATTAAACTAGGAGGTGTTTTAGCTTTCACCTCTGGTGAGGAAGAAGATGAAGTGTGGAGTGATAATGGTGGGCAGTCGCTTTATCACGCTTCTTTATCTACAAAAGAATATAAGAACCTGCTGAAAAATGCGTCATTTAAAGTATTAATTCATAAAATACGTGATACCAAATGCGGTGAGGCGACTGTTTGGGTGGCGCAGAAGGTTTTAAATCAATTTATTGAGAAAAATAATGGATAATTTTTCACGTCGCATAGGTTTGACAGCAATCATTCCCATTCAAAAAGATTCAATAAATGAAGCTTTACGAAATGGCACGTGGACAATTGTATATGAATTATTGTGCACGGATATTGAATATGGCCATACTGGCTATCAAGTGCCTGAGTGGCGACAAAAGTCTGCTAAAAATATTCGGAAAATTTGGATAGATTTTTTTAAGTTGGCAGCAGATTCCATTTCGTGGAATCCAAATAAAGATATTTCTTATTTAAAAGAAAAATTTTATGCATTCAAGTGGAATGAATTTTACGATTTCATCGAGTTTTTCGCTAAACTTGAAGATGATTATAATCGAAAATCTTTAATAAAGAATTTTAATAGAATCTTTGAGCGAGAAAATTCCGCATATACTTTTATTAATGAAAAAATAGTTGAAAAAATTTCTGATAGTGAAATTCGAGCTATAGAAGCAACAAAGGATTTACCGAAATTACCTTTTGAGCATATCAAAAATTCTTCCAATTTGCTTTTTAGAAGGGATAACCCTGACTATAGAAACAGCATCAAAGAATCTGTTTCTGCATTAGAATCATTTATGAGAAATTTAACAGATTCAGATGAATCACTGGGTGACATTTTAAGGGAGTATGATTTTGGTAAATTTGATATGCATCCAGCATTGAAGATTGCGATCAAGGATTTCATGACAAAATTATACGGATATTCAAGCGATCAAAGTGGAATCAGGCACTCACTGAAAGAAAATCATAAAGAGATAAAAAAAGAAGAGGCTTGGTTTGTTTTAGTAACAATCTCATCTTTAATGAATTATATAAAAAACTGTGCACAAAAAAATATTTAGGTAACATTCAAGCCCATTTTTTTCAGCCCAACTTGCTAGATCATGCGCATTTAAAATAGGAGGATTGTTATTATATTTTCCTAATTGTTTGTGTTAAGCAATCGAAATGCTTTTAATCGAAATGACGTTAGCGGGTTCATTAGCTATTTGGTGTTCAACCATCTCACCCCATGCCAACCATGCTGCTTTTTGCTCTTCTGCATAAGTCGCACGCTGATAGATGGCAACTAATTTGTTCAGGGGTTGGTGATTTAGCATTTGTTCGATTACGTGCGGCTTCACTTTTAAGTGTTCTCCCCATGCAGTTGCGGCAGATCGGCGTAAGTCATGAATGGTAAAAGATTTGAGTTCATTTAATGGCGCTGATTTTCTCAATCGATTGATCGCGGCGGTCAGAGAGTCTGTGTGAATGTGACCAGTGTTACGTCCTGTGTCGAATACAAAGGGAGTGCTGGCAGTTAATGGTTTTAATGCTTGAATGAAGGTTAGCGCGAGTTCGCCCAAGTAGATAACGTGTTGTTTACGGTTTTTGGTGCGATGGAAGGGTAATGTCCACGTGCCAGTTTTAAGGTTTAGTTCATCCCAGCGCATGCCAGCGACTTCCCCGCGGCATGCGCCTGTAAGAATTAAAAGCCTAATAGCGGTTGCTGTAATGATCGATAATGTGGATGTTTTGGCAATGCCTTTGCGTTCTTCTGTGGCTTGATCTAATGCGCTCCATAGTATGCGTAACTCTGGAAGTGACAATGCTCTGTCGCGTGATCGTGCGGCTGTTGCAGCGAAATCTTTGGGTCTTAGCATGCGCGCGGGATTGTGCTCAATGGCGTGACGTGTCAGCCCATAATCGAGCATCAAGTTTAGCGTGGTGAGGGCTTTGCGCGTTTCTTCTTTAATACCTTTACGTGACATGGCGTCAAGCGCAGCAGCCAGATGCGCGCGGGTTACGTCTTTAGCAAACAGGTTGCCGAGTGTCTTTTTGAGATGTAACCGCCAACGATCTTCGTATCTTTTAATCCATGCGGGGGTGATTGTGCTGGTGAGTTTCACAAATTCAATCCATGTATCGAATAGGCTTTGCATGGTCACTGCTTGCGTGTTTTCAGCTTGGCTCGCTGCTCTTGCATTACGTGGATCAATGCCATTCGCAACGAGCTTGTGTAGGGCTGGCAGCATGCCGCGGGCTTCTTTTAAAGAGACTCTATCCGCAGAGCCAATTGTCATGCGGATGAGACGCCGATCACCTGGGAGGCTGAAAGAAAAAAGCCAGCTTTTTGCACCACTGGGACGAATGCGTAGAAATAAGCCTTCACCATCGTGTAGCTTGTATTCTTTGCTGCGTGGAGTAGCGTTTTCTACTTTTTTTGCGGTTAGTTTTGCCATCACTTTTGCCTCTGTAATTTTGCAACGCCCGTTGCACAATTCGGGAGACGCTGTCTCCCGAATCTTATAGCCAGTTATTAGGAGTTTCCTAATGACTCAGTTTTGTCCAATTTATTCTATTTTGGTTGTAATTCAGTTACCCGGAATTTCCGGGCAACTGGGTTATTTTTAAAAAATTTATCCAAAAACATTTTTGTATAGATTCGGGAGTCACTGGCTCCCGAATCTTGCGCAACAGTTATTAAGAAAATCTTAATAACTAAATTATGATCAATTTATTATATTTTGTGCTTAATCCAGTTAGCCAGAAATCTTAGCTAACTGCTCGTATCTCGTTGTTTTTACGAAAAAATAAATTTGTGCAAGAGCGCTTGCACAATTAGTCAGTTGCTTGAGAAATCAACTCGGCTTCAATTTCCTCAATGCTAGGTAGGCTGCCCTTTAAGCTTTCTGGCAGCGATTGTGTAAGCCTCGTTTCCCATTCAGCAACAGTAATTGGGCGCTTGGTATCACCTAAAGCATATTCAACCAAGACACGATTTTTTTCGCGCACCAATAATAGACCGATAGTGGGTTTGTCATCTGGGTGACACAACAAATTGTCTACAGCGTGCATATACATTCCCAATTGAACACCATCGCCTGGCTCAAATGCGCGTGCTTTTAGCTCCAACACTACGTAACGACGTAATTTCAAATGATAAAAAAGCAAATCAAGATAATAATCTTGATCACCCAATTCCAAATGAACTTGTCGACCGACAAAAGCAAACCCTTGACCTAATTCAAGTAGAAATTTTTGCACATGTTCCACTAGGCCATTTTCTAACTCTTTTTCACGGCGGGGAGCATCAGTACCAAGAAAATCGAAAAGATAGGGGTCTTTAAATATTTGGCTGGCATGGTCAGAATCGAATGGCGGAAGTGTGGCAGGAAAATTATTTTGCGCTTTACCAAAGCGTAAATGTGCTTGGGCTTCAATTTGAATTGCTAAAATACTACTCGACCATCCATGCTCATAAGCTTTAGCAGCATACCAGAGACGATGCTCATGTGTTTTTAGTTTTTCCAGTAGCACTAAATTTTGATACCAGGTCAATTGTGCAAGAGCTTCTTGCACAATTTCACGTTTTGGCCATGCTGTAGCAAAAGCTCGCATATATTTAAGATTTCGCGGAGAAAAGCCTTTCATTTCAGGAAATTGTTCGCGTAAATCAAAAGAAAGTCGATCAATAACTTTTGCACCCCATCCCTGCATTTTTTGCTTTTCAAGGATGCATTGGCCTATATCCCAATACAATAAAACCATCGAGACATTACTTGCTATAGCATTGCGCAGGCGTTCAGAATAAATTTTTTGTTTGAGTTCAGTTAGCCAGACAGAGTAACCTTCTGGTAACTCAACTTTAGGTGATGCCACAGGAAACATTACGGTACGATCAACTCGACCGCGTTGTTTACGTTCTGTTTTAGTATCGGTCATAAGCCACTCCTTTTTGGCTTGGTTTTAGGGTGCCTATTTAGGTGCCTAAAAATGGTTGGATTTGAGCGCATTCTAGCGGACAACGCCAAACAACGCAATGCGATAATATGCTTATTTTAAAGGATTTTTTGTATTCAAGCGGATTAATCCGGAGTCAAAAACTTGCGCCTCCTAAGGGGCAGGTCGGAGGCTCGAATCCTCTCCGTGACGCCATGAAAAACAATGAAATTTTTATAAATTCTCGACAAATAACCTGATACCTCCTCTAGGAATCAATTGGTTCTTCTATACCTTGCGCGCGGCCATAATTTGAGGGTTTTAGCATCTCACCTGGCCATCTTGCATAGGAAAATACTTGCGTATGAATAACTATGCGCGTATTTTTTCCTATACAATTTGGCCTGCATCTGAGCGCTAACGCTAAAACCCTCAAATTATGGCCGCGCAAGGTATAAAAGAAGGCTATACTTCATCACTCAACTCCACAGATGGATATCATTATGAATTTCAATTTCGAACTTATACTTTTCTACGCGCTTACTTTAAGCGGCATTGTAGCCTTATTAGATATCGTGTATTTTTCGCCCAAGCGCAAAAAACAGCAGCTTAAAAAACTATCTCCTATAGTGGATTATGCGCGTTCATTTTTCCCCATATTACTTCTTGTTTTTTCGGTGCGTTCATTTGCTTATGAGGCATTCCGCATTCCATCAGGCTCGCTTAAGCCGACTGTATTGATTGGCGATTTTATTTTGGTTAACAAGTTTGACTATGGAATCCGCTTGCCTGTTATTCATACAAAAATACTTTCAATAGGCGAACCTAAGCGCGGTGATATTGTTGTTTTTCGTGAACCACCAACAGAATCTCGAGACCTTATAAAACGTGTAATAGGGCTTCCTGGTGATAGAGTGAGCTATAAAGATAAAGTGCTCTATATTAATGGAAAAAAAATCCCTCAACAATTTACGCAGTATAGTATTGATCAAGAAGATTCAGTCTCATGGAATGTAGTAGAAAAGCAAGAAAATTTATTAGGAGTAACACACCATATTTATCAAATTCCTGCGAGAGAAAATGATGATTTTGACGTTGTTGTACCTGCAGGAAAATATTTTATGATGGGCGATAATAGGGACGATAGTGCTGACAGTCGTTCGTGGGGATTTTTACCAGAAAAAAATATTATCGGAAAAGCAACGCGAATTTTGATGAGTGTTGATACCCTGAAACATCCTATTAGATGGGAAAGAATCGGTGAAAAGATAATTTAAAAGGATAAAGAGGAGATAAGCATGATTAAACCTAAACGAATTTTCATTGTTGGACATATGGGCGCAGGCAAATTTTTATTGACTGAAGCATTAGCTAAAAAATTTGGCTGGGAGCTTATTGATGCGAATCCTAGTTTAGAGCGTTACATCGGACGCAGCTTAAATCACATTTTAGGAAAACAAGGCGAAGAAGCATTTCATCGATGTGAAGCTGAAATCATCTCTCATTGTATTGGCAAAGAGCAAGTTGTAGTGGTGCTGGAAGAATCAGTGATTGCTACAGAAGAAAATAGAAAATTATTATCTTCAGAATTTGTCATTTATTTAAAAATTTCAGTGCCAACACAAATTGAACGGATGAAAGGTGGTCGAGTTCCACTGCTTCCTATTGCCGATATGAAAGCATTTCTCGAAAAACAGCACAGTGAACGCGATCATCTATTTGAAGAGGTTGCCACTTTAATAATAGATTCCGTTTCTGTTGAAGATGATGTTAATAAAATAGTGAATTTTCTTGAAGAGTGAGCGCCCTAAACACAATTCAGATTTCGCTATCTTTTTGTAAATCTATGAGAAAATTGGGAGGGTGCTGGGCGTGAATATTTTTCTTCAGTAATTTCATTAGCCTCTTTAGCATCGTATTTTTTATTTGGAACATGCTGCTCATTACTCTGTCCTGTTCTTATGACTTTAAGTCTATTTCTATATTCTTGATCAAATTTATGCTCAGGTTTGTCTTCTGGCTTTCTGTGCCATTCTGTTTCTCCTGGAAATGGCGGGAGGCTGGGAGGTAAATTAAAAATATCTTTATACGTAGTTCCTGGCTTAGACGCATACATATCATGAATGCGACCTGGAATAAATACTACATTTGCAAAAGGATAATCTAAAATATTAGTTTGGCATATTTTTTTATAAGCATCTATGACCTTCATTCTATTATTTTTTAAAAAGCCTATCGTTGCTTGTAAATAATATTCAGTTGCGGGCCCCATATATTCAGTCAATGCCAATTTTTCTTCACGGGTTTTTTCATCATAAATTTTTTCTTGTGATGAATAGTTAAAAAAAGTAACTGCCTCATCTTTATTTCCAGAAAGAGCTGCACTTTGGCCTGCATGAAACCATAATAAGCCTCGCTGAGCCGGACTCAGTTTATCCTTATTGGTCGAAATGTAATTTTCAATTGCTTTTTCAGCTTCTTTAAATTTACCCTCTTTAGCTAATGTTCGAACACCTTTCTCCTCATTTTGATCAAAATCTTCAAATGACATGCTATTAAAATCAGATTGTCTGTCGATGCTCATTAAAAATTACCTCTCAATAAAATTATCTTCATTAGATGAGATCATCATGCTTCATTTATAATTATAGCTTATGATTAGTAGTATTATAA
The DNA here is from genome assembly GCA_035478255.1 of Gammaproteobacteria bacterium. Classification (GTDB taxonomy): domain Bacteria; phylum Pseudomonadota; class Gammaproteobacteria; order DSM-16500; family DSM-16500; genus DATIJJ01. The sequence continues at coordinate 7,220 of DATIJV010000134.1, read as the reverse complement.
AATAATGAGAAGATGACTAAAATGCCCAACGAAGTGGTTTTTTCTCTCGGCACGCTGTTCGATATGCCTGTTTAGTATCTATATAATTTACCAGAGAATTTAGAGAAGTGCTTGCCTCAGGTAAACGGTAACCATAATAAACTGCAATCGATTGTAAAATAGTGATACCTGCTTGAATTGCTTCTAGTCGAATAATATCATCATCTTGAGGTGAAGGTTTGTGAACATGGTGTGAAATATCAAATCCTAAGTTGTTTGTGGCTAATTTACCAAATTCAGCGATTTGCATTAAGTATTCTACAAGTCGTTCGCTGCTAGAAAGTTGTGATAATAATTTATCAAAACATGCTAACGTAGTAATTAAGTTCCCTTTTTCTAACGCTTTTTGTGTTTCTCGAAAATCATCCTCTGAACAGAGAACACTTCGTGCGATGGCATTTTCAGTCGAATGGGATTTTGAAAAATCACTTGTAGATATCCGACTTTCAATTATTTCTGGATCGTATCCTTTTAAGTCAAGCATTTTCCATTCACGGGATGTATAAAGATAAAATATTTTGTAATAGGGAGAACTAAACACAACATAAATTTCTTGACAGTCTTTTTTTACTGCCCAGTCTTCAATAAACTTTTTCATATTTTGCAAAACAGAAACAAACAAATGATTTTTTTCAATGATGATGTAGCCATATGCTTTATCCGCATAAGTTAAAATTGGACTGGTTTTTGCTTTAATTAACGTAGGATCAAAAAAGGATGATGTTAAAAAATTTTTATATAAAGCAGATTTTTTTGATAAAAATCCGCCAATAACCAATAACTGATTTAAACTCTCTTTATATGAATATTGTTTTGCGATACTCCGCATTATCAATGGGGCGTTTGAAGACGAAAATGAATAATTATTTTGCATGATTTTAGCCAACAAATTGTATAACGATGCCAGTCGCGTTTCGATCAAACTATTTGAAAGTGGCGGAGCTTTTTCTTGTTTCATTTCTGGTTGAGGTACGTATAAAGCACGTGAAATCATTTCTGTATTTTGTTTTTTTTCTTTAGAGTTTAAACGGAACATAGATTATTCCTTGTCATTACATGACTCATATTATAAGATTAATTGACGAGTATAAAAAGAAAAAGGAGTTTCTCATATGCTTCACAATATTGCAAAAACGATGGATGCATTTGTCAGCACCTTTGGCAGACTAACAGATCAGTCAATCGGTTCCTCAAAAAAGTTTCTGATGTAAATACTAAACTTAGTGTTGTAAAAAAAGAGAAATATGAAGCGAACATGGATTTTATTCTTTTTAATATTTTTGCCAAAATTTTCATACGCAAATCTTGAATTAATTACATGGAAAGGAACTTATTATCAAGCTCGCCCGATTAAAAAAGGCGTATCGTTAAAATATTGTAAAGAACATACGATAGGCACTTTTATCCATACAATAAAAGATCGGAATATTATCACCGATAAACATATCCTGCTCAGTGATCCTCATTTTAATATCGACAAAATAAATAATATTTATCTTATTTACGGAGATTTATTGGCGATCAGCAATTCAAAAAAATCAGTATGGCGGGATCGTATTCATTATTTTCTTTGTAAATTTAATGAAAATGGTATTACAGAAGGTGTTTGGTACACTGATAAATGCAAGGGACTATACATGGGTATCGCAATTTAAATTGTAGCGCTAAGAGCGAATTCTGACTCACATCTGGGCGCAAAAAACCTCAAATTATGGCATACAATGAAAATTGCAAACAATATTATTTATCGACATTGAGGGATAATGAAAAAACTACCTTTAGTTTTATTGCCTGGATTATTATCAAACCAAACTGTATTTCAACATCAAATAAATCAGCTAAGCAGTATTGCAGATATTATGGTAGTGGAACTCACTGACGTTGATTCCCCCGCTGCCATGACAGATAAGATACTGAAGTTAGTTCCAGAGCGCTTTATGCTGGCAGGGCATTCGATTGGTGGGTGGGTTGCATTGCGATTAATGAAAATCGCCCCTGAAAAAATTATCAAGCTTTGCATATTGAACACTGCTGCAAGGGGCGTTGAATCTGCCGAATTGGCGTCGCGTCAATCTGTATTAGATAGAATAGAGAAGGGAGAATTTAAAGAAATCGCATTTGATATCGCAGATAAATTTACATTTAATAGAACTGCTCGAGCCGCTGTTTTGAAAATGTTTTTGCAAGTTGGCGAGCAATCATTGATTAACCAGACACGTGCCATGATGTTACGAGAAGATTTGCGTGATATATTACCCACTATTCATTGTCCAACATGGGTGGTCCACGCTGAACAAGATCAGCGATTTTCTATAGATATGCTAAAAGAAATTTCTCAGTTGATACCTCATTCGAGAATGCAAGTTGTGCAGCAGTGTGGCCATATGTCGCCGATGGAAAGCCCAGAAGATATAACAAATTTGATGAGGTGCTGGATGATGCCAACAGATAGATAAATAAAATTATTTTTTCCATAATTCTAACAAAATAACAAGTGAGAGGTATATTACATTAACTCCAACGTTTTGATTCCTAACAAATCTAACCCCAATTGTAACGTTTTCGCAGTCAAATCCGACAATAATAATCGACTATCACGAATTTTTTTATCTTCATTCGATAAAATCGGACAATTCTCATAAAACTTATGATAAGTCGCCGCAAGATCATATAAATAATCGCATAAACTATGCAGCGATAAATTCTCACTGACGGAATATATGACATCAGGAAAATTTAGAATTTTTATTGCAAGCGCGTGCTCGACTTCAGTAAGTAAAATCATTTCTGCATTTTGAATATCTTTCAACTCAACAGACCCTTTTCGAAAAATTGCTCGAATTCGCACATACGCGTTTTGCAAATAGGGTGCTGTATTTCCTTCAAAAGATAATAATTTTTCCCAATCAAAAACATAATCCTTTATTTTATCCGAACGCAAATCAGCATATTTTAATGCGCCGATCCCAATATCATGTGCAATTTTTTTGATTTGCTCGGAAGAAAGATTAGCATTTTTTTCATGAGCAATTTCTTCTGCTCTTTTTTCTGCTTCTTCTAAAAGAGTAATTAATTTAATTAATTCGCCGCTGCGCGTTTTAAATGGCTTGTTATCTTTTCCTAAAATCGCACCAAATGGAATATGCTCTAATCGAATGTTTTCCGGCAGCCATTTTGTTTTTGCGAGTGTTGCAAATAACATTGCAAAATGTTGTTTTTGCCGCGCGTCTGTCATATAAATGATGCGTTTTGCTTTTAATGTTTCAACACGAAATTTTGCAGCGGCCAAATCTGTTGTTGCGTAAAGATAGCCGCCATCTTTTTTACGAATGAGATAAGGAATCGGAAATTCTTCCAAAGGCACAACAATCGCTTCTTCATCATTATGTGCTAAACCTACTTCCATCAATTCAGCAACTGTTTGCGCTAACATTGGATTATAAAAACTTTCACCACGTGCATCTTCTTCTGTGATTAAGACGTCTAATTTTTCATAAATTTTTTGAAAATATTGCAAACTTTCTTTGACCAATTTATTCCAGATGACAAGTGTTTCTGCATCGCCATTTTGTAATGCCACCACTCGTTGCCGTGCTTTTTCTGCAAAATCGGGATCTGCATCAAATTTAGCCTTGGATTTTTTGTAGAGCGGGTCAAGATCACTCACAGCATGAGGTGCGTTTTGTTCCCCGATTTCAAAAAGGTATTCAATCAACATACCAAATTGTGTGCCCCAATCTCCCAAGTGGCTTTGACGAATGACATCATGGCCTAAAAAATCCAGGATCCGTACAATTGCATCACCAATGACAATCGAACGGATATGACCAACATGCATTTCTTTGGCGACATTAGCATTGGCATAATCTACTACTACATTTTCTGGGGCTGGATGTTTCTGAATGCCGAGTCTGGAATCATTGACTAATAATTTTAAACGTTCAGCTAAAAATTCATCATTCAAAAAAATGTTAATAAAACCAGGGCCGGAGGGTTCGAGAGATTTAAATAATTTTTTATCATTTAAGTTTTGCACGACTTGCATTGCAACTTCGATCGGTTTTTTATTTAATTGTTTGGCCAGACGCATGGCGAAATTTGCCTGATAATCTCCAAATTCTTTTCGCGAAGAAAGTTGAATCATGGGATCACAATCATTTGCTATCTCGCCAAAAGATTTTTGAATCGCGGTTTTAAATATTTGCGCCAATACTTGCTTCACTCGCCCTAACTCCAATACTTGCTTCACTCGCCCTAACTCCTTTTTGTTATCGCCATAATCTTAACATCAATAAAATATAAAAAGTATAAATCTTCTTGAATTGACTACTCCCATTATGTTAAATTATGTACAAATTCAAGGCATCGTGTCTTTGCCTTAAAGTAGGAGGAAAAAATGGGTTTTTTAAAACAATTGCTGGGTCGATATCTTAGCGGCAGTCATGGCGGCGGTGGGCATGGAAATAAGCATGGTTATGGCGGTGGAAAACACGGCCAACGATATGATTATCCACAACAACCTATGCAAAATAATTATGGGAATACATTTGTTGATAATAAACCTGGTGTAATCTGTTCAAGCTGCAATACGGGTAATTTATTTGATGCCAAATTTTGTCAGCAATGCGGCATGGCGCTCTCTTCGCAATGCACACAATGCCGTTTAACTTTATCGCCGGATATAAAATTCTGCCCGCAATGCGGCAAAGCGCGTGTTTGAAAGAATAGAGGATATACCTCTCGCAGATGAATTTTAGGTTTTTTAGTGCTCAGATTGCGAGAGATTTAAACGTTCTGATTGAGAAAAATCGCAGCTGTAGCTCTTTCTACAGCGAGATTTTTCGATTGAAGAACGTTTAAAGGTCGATGCAATATGAGATGCTAAAAAAACTAAAATTCATCTGCGAGAGGTATAACATGGGAAAAGAACACAATCATGCTATTCCAAAAATAAATAAAGAAGGTCCATTGTTTGCTGCTCTCATTTTAACAAGCAGTTTTTTGATTGCAGAAATTATTGGCGGTATCATGACAAGCAGTCTGGCGCTTATCTCAGATGCTGCACACATGTTGACTGATGCTGTGGCTTTGGCCATTGCTTTAGCCGCAATTCGTATAGGGCGGCGTCCAATTGATGCAAAACGCACGTATGGTTATTATCGATTTGAAATTTTAGCTGCATCATTTAATGCTATTTTACTTTTTTTAATCGCCGCTTACGTCATTTATGAAGCATATAAAAGATTTTTCATGACACCGGAAATTCAATCGATGGGCATGTTAATTATTGCGACTTTAGGATTAATCGTAAATTTAACTTCCATGAGGTTATTAACATCTGGAAAAGATTCGAGTCTTAATATGAAAGGCGCTTATCTTGAAGTGTGGAGTGATTTGCTAGGATCCATTGGTGTCATGGCAGCTGCTATTTTAATTCGATTGACGGGATTTACCTGGATTGATTCAGTCATTGCGATTGCAATTGGCATTTGGGTATTGCCGCGCGCTTGGACTTTATTGAAAGAGAGTATTAATATTTTGCTGGAAGGCGTGCCTGAAGGAATTGACTTAGAAAAATTAAATCAAGCCATTAGCAAAGTGAATGGAGTCATAGGATTTCATGATTTGCATGTTTGGGCGATCACGAGCGGGAAAATAAATTTAACTGCGCATATTGTTGTTGATAAACAATATGATTGCGAACAGACATTATCGATTATCCGGCAAATGTTAGCGTCTGAATTTAATATTATACATACGACTTTACAGCATGAACGTGATACAGGTATTTCTCCAACCAATAACTGCGTGCAGCATTAGCACACGCCAGGGTCTTATGTTTTATGAAAATTAAAATTCTAATTATTTTTTTTCTTGCCTGTTGGACTGTTGTTTCTTATGCAGCTGCAACCGATTTTCGTACCGTGACTTTTATTAATCAATGCAGTTTTCCTGTTTGGTTTGGTTTGTCTGGTGCTGTAGCCCAAAATAGCCAAAAACAGGGTTTTTCTTGCCAAAAAAATACTGACTGTGCTTCGGGATCTTCTTGCGTTCAAGGCCGATGTTTTTGGGATAATCCCAAACCGGCTAATGGGAATTATCGATTGGAAAAACTCGGCGGCCAAAATAGCGTGATCATCCCAATGAATAATAATGATAGGGACCAAATCTGGAGCGGTGTGATTGCGGGACGAACAAATTGTACAAATGGGAGTTGTGAAACGGCTGATTGCGGTAATGATGCAGGAGGTTGTCAGGCAGGCCGCGGATTTAATCAGCCTGCTACCCAGGCTGAACCAACATTAAATTTTTCAAAAGATTTTTATGATGTGGAAGTCATTAATGGTGTAAATATCCCTGTTTCGATGGGGCCGAGTAAACCGGGCAGTACAAGCAGTAATCCTTATGAATGCGGCAATCCAGGTGCGGTTGACCCTATCACAAATGTAGGGAAATGTGATTGGAATAAGATGACGCCTCCTTCTAACGATTTCCTTTGGGTAACAAATGAAGGTAATCCTTGCTCATCTGATCATGATTGCGCAGCGCCTTATCAGTGCGGATTAAGTTTTAATCCCGGCCAGCAGCATTTATTGCAAAAAAGATGCGGAAGATTATTAGGCTATTGGACTGCAAATCAAGTGTGTGGTATTGATGGCTCTTTTGGCAGTCCGTTTAATTGTTCACAGCATCCGCTTTCTTCTTCTTACTCGGTAACTCAGTTGTATCAATGCTCAGGAGTTCCGAGTTGTTACGCAGATAATGCGAAAAATAATTGTTGCGGTTGTGTAGATTGGTGGACAAAGGGAATTAATGTCCCTGCAAACCCTTTTACGTCCCAGTGCGTAAGCAGCAATCTTGCGTGGATGCAAGCAATTGAGCCGAATTTAGAATGGTTAAAAAGAGCATGTCCTACAGCGTATACATTTCCTTATGATGATGTGAGTTCTACATTTACTTGCGCACAAAAAAATGCAAATCAAGTGAATTCGACGGATTATACGATTACATTTTGTCCGAAAGGTTAGCCTGGATATCATTAGTACACTGTAAAGTTAATTTTTTATATTTTTTTTACCTCCTTCCCCTATCCCCTTCCTCCAAGAAGAGCACTTGGAGGAAGGGGGACGCTCCGATACAGATGCGCTAAATTAGAACGTCCCCCTTCCTCCACACGCTTT
>DATIJV010000133.1:0-5094 GCA_035478255.1 Gammaproteobacteria bacterium | reverse complement strand
CGTCCCCCTTCCTCTAAACGCGCTTTTCGTTTGGAGGAAGGGGAAAGGGGAAGGAGGTAAAAAAACAAAAAACACGAATTTTACACTTCTCACCCAATACTTACGTCAAATTATCATATTTCATTTGTAAAACTGGCCGGTTAATTACAGCATTAGGAATTTCCGCCAAAGCAAGTTGATAAGCTTGACGCGCTGATTTCATGTCGTTTTTTTCAAGGTAGGCATCGCCTCGAACTTCATCGACTAAACCTATAAAATTTTTATTGTCCCATTTTTTTAATAAATTTAACGCTTCTTCGGGATTTTTTTCAGCCAGCAAGAGACGGGCAAGACGAATACGGGCAATTTCACGCAATGAGTTATCTTTGCTGTGATCTAAAATCCACTGAAGCTGATTTTTCGCTTCTATATAATTATTTCGGAGCACGGCTTCTCGTGCGAGCATGAGTGCTGCCATTTGTGCGTAAGGGGTCCTTGGGTAATGTTTTAAGAGTTTTTTGGCTTGAACGCTTGCGCCATCCATATTGTTTTGGGCGCGCAGGTTTAACATTTCATCATAAACAATGGAGGCGTGACTTAAAATTCTGTCGCGATAATTTTGCCAGTAACGCCATCCAGTGGTCATGGCAAGCGCAATGATAATACCAGCCAGAATGGTAAATCCATATTGTTTGATCCAGTTTTTTAGCTGCTGGATTTGTTCTTGTTCAGTTAAATATTCTGTCAAGGCGGTCCTCCTTTGGGTTCACGCATTTTAACGGATTTTGTATAAAATGCACTATATCTCTTACTAGTACACTGTAACGTTAATTTTTTATACCTTTGTCCTTTATTTTCTCGTCATCCCGGAATTTACTCACTCTTAATTCGCGCTTTTTGCGAATTTAGAGTGAGTTAATGTCCGGGATCTACCCAAATGATAAGTAGATCCCGGACATTAAGTAGCGCTAAATTCGCAAAGGGCGCGAATTAAGCGCTACTAAATTCCGGGATGACAAAGCTGTTAGATTTGTCATTGCGAGCGAAGCGAAGCAATCCAGCGTTTAATCTCCGCCTGCTTCACCTCTTCCTGCGGTAAATTCTCCCGCAAAAATTTTATGCCAATTGTCTGATTTTGCAATTCCTGTTCGCCTATCACGAACGCCAGTTTTGCGCCGCTTTTATCCGCTTTTTTAAATTGATTGGCAAGCTTTCCGCCGCCGCAATGCATTTGAATACGTAACCCTGGAATGTTGTCGCGTAACTCATCGGCTATCGCAAACGCGCTGCTTTGTGCAATTTCCCCATCAGAAATAAAATAAATATCTGGTGCCGTTGTCGGAAGATTTTTTTCTATTGCCTGAAGCAGCAGTACCACACGATCTAAACCGATCGCGAACCCTAAAGCCGGCGTCGCTTTCCCGCCCAATTGTTCCACCAAACTGTCATAACGCCCGCCTGCGCATACCGTTCCTTGCGCTCCGAGTTCTGTTGTGACCCATTCAAAAACCGTTTTTGTATAATAATCCAATCCGCGCACCAACCGCGGATTTAACGTAAATGAAATTCCCGCAGCCGTTAAATATTTTTGTAATGCCGCAAAATGTTCTTGAGATTCTCTATCCAGATGATCTGTTAATTGCGGCGCATTTTTTAAAAGATTCTGTATGCTGGGATTTTTGCTGTCTAAAATCCGTAAGGGATTGCTTGTCAACCGCCGCTTTGAATCTTCGTCCAATTCGTCTTGATGGAGAGAAAGATATTTTACTAATTGATCGCGATAGGCTGCTCGTGAGGCAGGTGATCCTAGAGAGTTCAACTCTAAATTTACATACGGCTTTAATCTGAGTTTTTCCAGAATTTTTGCAGACAATAAAATTAATTCCGCATCGGCATCCGGCGTATCCACGCCAAACATTTCAGCCCCGCATTGATAAAATTGCCGATACCGGCCTTTTTGCGGACGCTCATATCGAAAATAAGGGCCTGCATACCACAATCGTTGTATCTGATTGTATAACAATCCATGTTCAATACCGACACGCACGCAGCAGGCTGTTCCTTCAGGCCGTAAGGTCAGGCTTTCATGATTGCGATCGAGAAATGTATACATTTCTTTTTCAACGATATCAGTCGCTTCACCAATTGAACGTTTGAATAATTCAGTTTTTTCAACAACAGGCGAACGAATTTCCTGATAACTATAACTTTGCAAAACCTGACGCAGCACATCTTCAACAGATTGCCAGATAACGGTTTCTGCGGGCAAAAGATCATTCATCCCGCGAATTGCCTGAATAAGAACAGCCATAAACCTAAAACCTATCTCATCAAAAAGCGGATAGTATATATTATAATCCCGGCTCAGGTAATGCCATTGAGAGACCTGAAACATGATTATCTTGCCGATGATGTTTATGCTTTTTGGGAGTATCGTCTGAACTGGCGACTTGGGTATTCGATTGTTCTGCTGGAGTTGCGAGCAAATCGTTCCCGGGGATCGCATTGGGCGGCGGTGTAACGAAAGGAACAGCCGTATTCGAAGGAGGTGCCGCGGCAGGTTCTGCTGCAAGCTTTGATGCGGGCGGCGGCGGTGATGGCGGTGGTGAAGCGGATTGTATTGCGGGAGTTTCCGGCGCGGTTGCTGTGTTGGGTACCGCGGCAGGTGGAACAACAGCAGGAGGTGCTGCGGGTTGGACGATTTGCGGCGGCGGCGGAGAAGCAGCTGGTGCTGCTGAACGGACCAGTGTTGGTTTTGATCCAGATGAATGCAATCCCCACCAGACTCCGACGAAAACAAACAAACCGAGAACGACTGCAGTCGAAGCCCACTGTACATAACGATCATTCACTCGCATGGTTTCTACCTGCAAAGTAGCGGGATCGACCAGCGGACTGGTTTGTGATTCAAGACCCGATTCAGTCAAAGCTGTGTTAATTTCTTCTTCGCTAAAATTCAGCAGACGTGCATAGGACCGTAGATATCCTCGCATAAAAGTAGCAGGCGGAGCTTTGTCAAAATTTTCACTTTCGAGAATTTGTAAAATATTAACGTTAAGATGTAAGCGGACCGCTGCATCTTTTTGCGATAAATTTAATGCTTCACGCGCTGTTTTTAATCGTGCGCCAAAGCCTCCTAATGAATATTCCTGATTTGCATCCGTCATAAGTATTATTCCATAAAATCCTTGTTATATATGATAACGCCAAGATATTAAAAAGATACTTTTTTAGTTCGATATTTTTCGCTGCGGCGCGTACGATCTTTAACTTGACCGACCAATTGACCGCATGCTGCGTCAATCCCATCGCCGCGTGTTTTGCGGGTAATGGCATTAATTCCTGCATTCATTAATTTTTCACGAAATGCATCAATCGTTTTTGCATCCGAACGTTGGTAAATCGTATTCGGAAAAGGATTAAATGGAATGAGATTAACTTTCGCGCGCACACCGTTTAATAAACGAATTAATTCTCGCGCGTGTTCGGGTGAATCATTTACGCCTGCCAGCATGACATATTCCATTGTGACATAACGTCGTTTATCATCTTTAAAATAGTCTTTGCAAACTTGCATTAAATCTTTCAGCGGATATTTTTTATTGAGCGGCACCAGCACATTACGCAATTCATCATTCGGTGCGTGCAATGAAACAGCTAGTGCAACATCGCTGACTTTACGTAATTCGCGCATGGCAGGAACCACACCCGCGGTGCTCAGTGTTACGCGGCGTTTGGAAAGTCCATAACCAAAATCATCAAGCATGATGTTCATCGCGCTGACAACAGAATCAAAATTCAATAAAGGTTCACCCATGCCCATCATCACCACATTTGTTACACCGTGATCATGGATCCCTGCATTTTTTGATAAACTGCGAACGGCCACCCAGAGTTGGCCGATGATTTCTGATGTCTGCATATTGCGATTAAAACCTTGTTTTCCGGTTGAGCAAAAATCACAATTGAGTGTGCAGCCGACTTGTGAAGAAACGCATAATGTGCCGCGCGTTTTTTCTGGAATAAATACGGTTTCAATGCAATTGCCGTCTGTTAAACGTAAAACCCATTTGTGCGTGCCATCGGGAGCAGTGTTTTCATAAGCAATTTCTGGCACACGAATTTCCGCGATTTCTGCGATTTTTTCGCGTAAAGTTTTACTGATATTGCTTATCGCATGAATATCTTTTACACCTTGAAAATGGATCCATTTTAAAATCTGCGTAGCGCGATAAGCTTTCTCACCCAGAGAAATACAAAAAGCTTCCATCGCTTTGCGATCCAAGCTTAATAAATTGACTTTCTGGGTAAGTTCAGACATTACGCGAGCTCGGTGGTTTTTACATAAGCGACGATTTCTTCTGGACGAAAGAAGAAAGCAATTTCTTGTTCGGCTGTATCAGCGGCATCGGAACCGTGAACTGCGTTATGATCAATAGAATCTGCAAAATCTGCGCGGATACTGCCAGCTGCTGCTTCTTTGGGATTGGTCGCACCCATGATTTGACGGTTTAATGCGATAGCATTGTCACCTTCCAGGACTTGAATTAAAACAGGGCCTGAGCTCATAAAACTGACCAAACCATTAAAAAAAGGACGTTCGTTATGGACGGCATAAAAATCTTGGGCCTGTTTTTGAGTGAGGCGCATCATTTTGGATGCGACGATTTTCAAACCGGCTTTTTCAAAACGACGATTGATTTCGCCGATTAAATGTTTGGAAACAGCATCGGGTTTGATGATTGATAAGGTTCTTTCAGTGGACATGGTTGTCTCCGAATGGTTATTCTTCAAGGAGGCGAATTATATACTAAGAGCCTGTTTAAAATCTCTAAATGATTTTAAAACTTCGTCTTTACCGAGAATTTGCACCTAAGTTGATGATTAATAATGAATTTTTTTCTGAAAAACGCGTAAAATCGGGTTTTTACGGTAATTTTTCTGAAATTGTGTTATTAATCAATAGCTTGCGCAGATTTTCCGTAAATATTCGGTGAGACATAAAATTTTCGTATTTTTTTTACCTCCTTCCCCTATCCCCTTCCTCCAAACGAAAAGCGCGTTTAGAGGAAGGGGGACGCTTCGATATAGATGCGCTTAATTAGAACGTCCCCC
>DATIJV010000132.1:0-3700 GCA_035478255.1 Gammaproteobacteria bacterium | reverse complement strand
AAGCGCGAATTAAGAGTGAGTAAATTCCGGGATGACGCAAAAATAAGCGACAAAGGTATAAAAAATTAATATTACAGTAATCCGCATTCCTTCAATAACGCATCAATCTTTGGCTCACGTCCCCGAAATTTAATAAATAATTCCATCGGATCATAAACCCCGCCTTGTTCCAAAATATTTTTTAAATAAGAGCGCCCTGTTTCCGCATCAAAAATTCCTCTTTCTACAAAAAGAGAAAACGCATCGCTTGCTAACACTTCTGCCCATTTATAACTATAATACCCCGCTGCATATCCTCCTGCAAAAATATGCGAAAAACTATTCTGAAAACGATTAAACGCTGGAGTCGGAAAAACTCCTACTTCAGCTCGGACTTCATCTAATATTTTTTGTACCTGTCCCCCTTTTGTTGAATCAAATTCAAGATGCAAACGAAAATCAAATAAAGCAAATTCCAGTTGACGCAGCATAGTCATGCCGGATTGGAAATTTTTTGCAGCGATGAGTTTATCGTATAATTCATCAGGCAAAGATTCACCTGATTTTTCATGTGAAGAAATTAATTTAAGCGTTTCTTTATCCCAACACCAATGTTCGAGAAATTGGCTGGGAAATTCAACCGCATCCCACGGCACGCCATTAATCCCAGACAATGAAGCAAAATTTACCTGTGTTAATAAATGATGTAAACAATGGCCAAATTCGTGAAACACAGTTTGTACATCATCATGTGTTAGCATGGCAGTTTTACCATTGACTGGCGGTGTAAAATTACAAGTTAAAAAAGCAACGGGATATTGTAAATCACCATCAGGAAGCGTTTGACGCATGCGGCATTCATCCATCCATGCGCCATCGCGTTTATGTTTTCTCGCATATAAATCCGTATAAAAGTAACCGCGCAATTTGTTATCATGATCATACACCTCAAAAAATTGCACCTGGCTATGCCAAATATCCACATCCGTGCGTTCAACAATTTTAATCCCAAATAAACGCTGCATCACAGTGAACATACCGGAAAGTACTTTATCTATAGGAAAATATGCGCGTAATTCTTCCTGAGAAACGGCATATTTAGCCATACGCAATTTTTCCGTGTAAAACCCAAGGTCCCAACATTCCAATTGTTGAAAGTCATCCAGTGATCGGGCAAACTCGGTTAATTCCCGTATGTCTCTTTCACCGAAAGATTTTGATTGAGCAACAAGTTCATGTAAAAAATTTAATACGTGCTCAGGTGTTTTTGCCATTTTAGTTTTAAGTGAATATTCTGCATAATTAGCCGTCCCTATCAGCTTCGCCAATTCCTGACGATTTTGTAAAATATCTTCTATGATTTTCGTATTGTCCCAACGCCCAGCCTGCGGCCCTTGATCAGACGCACGCGTTACATACGCTTCATACATGAATCGGCGTAATTCTCTATTTTCTAAATATTTCATTACCATCGAATAACACGGATAATCCAGTGTTAATTCCCAGCCCGCTTTTCCATGCTGTTCTGCAGTCTGTCTGGCAAGTTGTATAGTTTGTTCTGGTAATCCTTTCAGATCATTTTGATCTGTCACATGCAAAGTCCAGCCCTGTGTCGCATCCAGTAAATTTTCGCCAAACTGTGTGGATAATTTGCTGAGCGCTTTGCTCAATTCAGCAAAGCGCTCTTTGTCTTTTGGAGGCAAACTTACGCCTGCAAGTTTGAAATCTCGTAATTCATTTTCAATTGCTTTGATTTGTACAGGTGAAAAATTTTTATAATCAGCACTTTCAGAAATCATTTTAACGGCGCGATATAATATTTCATTTTGCATGAGTTCTGTATGATATTCTGTCAACAAAGGAATACATGCGTTATAAATTGTTCTCAATTCATCGGATTCCATGACGGCATGCAGATGTGAAACAGGCGACCACATCTTGTTAAGCAGGTTATCTAATGCCTCCATCGGGAGAATGAGATTTTCCCAGGTAAATGCAGAATTATTTTTTAATAATGTCTGAAGCTTGCTGCGGTTCTCTGAGAGGACCTGTTTTAAAGCAGGTTCAACTTGGGCGAGCGGAAGAGTGCTGAAAATAGGTAAAGCACTCTGATTTAATACTGAACTTTCCATAAAACCCTCTTGTTTTTATATTTTCAAAGAGTAACATATTAGGGCGTGTCATCAATTAGTTTATTTTGGGAAAAATGATATGCATCTTGATCCGCTTATTTTATCGCGTTTACAGTTTGCCTGGGTTGTTGCGTTTCATATTTTATTGCCCGCGTTTACTGTCGGGCTTGCATCATTTATTGCGCTGCTTGAAGGTATTCATTTATTTACACGACGTGAATTATATTTTCGTATCTCTCTATTCTGGACAAAAATTTTTGCAATTTCATTTGGAATGGGGGTCGTGTCCGGTATTGTCATGCCGTTTCAATTTGGCACGAACTGGAGCCGTTATGCCGATGCGACCGCAAATATTCTCTCGCCGCTTTTGGGATATGAAGGCTTGACAGCTTTTTTTCTGGAAGCTTCTTTTCTGGGTGTACTGTTATTCGGGCGTAATCTTGTGCCGCGCTGGGCGCACTTTGTAGCTGCTCTTATGGTTGCTTTGGGAACACTGATCTCAACATTCTGGATTTTATCTGCAAACAGTTGGATGCAAACACCCGCCGGTTTTAAAATTGTGAATGGATTATTTTTTCCAAGCAGTTGGCTTAAAATTATATTTAATCCTTCTTTTCCCTATCGTTTTGCACATAACGTCGTGGGTTTTTATATTACAACCGGATTTGTGGTGATTGCGGTCGGCGCTTATTTCTTGCGAAAAAAAATGTTTGTCGAAGAAAGCCGAACTATGTTTTCCATGACATTCTGGTTGTTGGGCGTTCTCATTCCGCTCCAAATTTTTCTCGGTGATATGCATGGCTTGAACACTTTTAAATATCAACCGGCTAAACTTGCTGCCATCGAAGCGCATTGGACACCGGAAAAACGTGCGCCGCTGATTTTGTTTGCTCTGCCTGATCAGAAAAACGAAACGAACCATGCGGTTGTCGAAGTTCCTTTGCTGGGCAGTATTATTCTCACGCACGATATTAATGGCGAAGTGCCTGGATTAAAAACATTTCCCGCCGATCAGCGCGCACCTGTTGCGATTCCATTTTTCTCATTTCGCATCATGGTTGGTTTAGGGCTCGTTATGTTTGCAATCGTTATTATCAGTTGGATCTTGCGTTTAAGACATCGATTGTTTGAAACAGAATGGTTTTTGCGATTGTGTCAATATGCGGCACCCATCGGGTTTTTGACAGTGATTGCAGGCTGGGTCACAACAGAAGTTGGCCGTCAACCGTGGACTGTTTATGGGTTATTGCGTACTGCGCAATCTGTCAGTCCCTCATTGACTGGCATGGATGTCATTTTTTCGCTGCTTGGATATATGCTGGTTTATCTGATTATTTTCCCTGTTGGAATATTTTTAATGGCGCGAATTGTTCGCAAAGGTCCTTCCAAGACCGTGGATAAAGAACCGATTGAAGGCGGGCAGCCTAGCAAACCCATTATCACACCGCCGGATTATACCTCTCGTAGATGAGTTTTAGGTTTTTTAGCGCTCAGATTGCGAGAGATTTAAACGTTCTGATTGAGAAAAATCGCAGCTGTAGCTCTTTCTACAGCGAGATTTTTCGATTGAAGAACGTTTAAAGGTCGAT
>DATIJV010000131.1:0-10808 GCA_035478255.1 Gammaproteobacteria bacterium | reverse complement strand
AGAAAAAACGTTCATGCAATACTCAGGTTATCCCGTCGATTGAGAGCAGAATGCGAGCAATCTATAGGACGGGATCCAGAAATTTTACAGTATTGTCTAAGCAAACGAAGTGTTTTTGCTTAGACAATACTGACGTTAATTAGTGCCTTTTTTTGATTTATTCTGTCACCGTCACACTTGCACATCCACTATCTATGGACAATTTTGAATTTTGTTTAACGAGATTGGTCAATTGAGTACACGCTCCAGTCGGAACGCTTGGGATACTGATACTATAAGAGTTTGCCGATCCGCCTGTTACCGACATTTGTCCGCCCCAACCTGAATAAGGCATGGTGTTTCCTGGCAGATAGGGATTTAAGGTTGTTGAACTGACAGCTGTCATATCACCTGTAGCAGCAAGATAGCTTTCACCTGCAGCAACAATGGCAGTAATATTATTCAATGTAGCAGCTATTTTTTGATTTAAAGAAGCAGATTGATAATAGCGAATAGACATAACAATAACCATAGCTGCAATAGCTAAAACCAACATAATTTCTAAAAGGGTTACACCAAGAATAGATTGAGGGGGCCTTTTCATCATGCTTCTCTTCCTTATTCATTTAGTTCCAGTTTGAATAAGATTACTATTTCTCATTGAGCGAAGCAAGTCTATAATTATAGGGTTAAGAGAGTTCTTATGACTAATTTACTTTCCAGTATTGAAATTAATCCCGACAAACCTCCCATTGGCTCAGTCATTTTGTTGCACGGATTGGGTGCGGATGGCAGCGATTTTGTCCCGATTATTTCCGAGTTAAATTTGGCGGAGCATTTGCCGTTACGTTTCGTATTCCCTCATGCACCTTCTATGCCTGTTACCATCAATAATGGCTATGTCATGCGTGCATGGTATGACATTCTTTCTTTTACCATTGAAGAGCATGCGGATCTTTTGGGCATAGAAGCTTCGACAAAAAAATTACACGATCTCATTCAGCATGAAGAAAGCCTCGGGGTCCCTGCTGAAAAAATTATTCTCGCTGGTTTTTCCCAAGGTGCAGTTATCGCATTAACAACCGGATTGACTTATCCCAAACGGCTCGGTGGTCTCTTGGCTTTATCGGGCTACTTGCTGCAAAAAGAAAGCATTATGGAACACGCAGCACCGGCTAATCAATCTACACCTATTTTTTTGGCGCATGGAACTGAAGATTCTGTCGTACCTTTTAAATTGGGCGAAAGTATTTATCATCTTCTAAAAAACAATAATTATTCGGTGGCTTGGCATCCTTATCGTATGCCGCACACTGTGTGCATGGAAGAAATAACGGATATTGCA
Source organism: Gammaproteobacteria bacterium (assembly GCA_035478255.1). Lineage (GTDB taxonomy): Bacteria > Pseudomonadota > Gammaproteobacteria > DSM-16500 > DSM-16500 > DATIJJ01. The sequence goes on along the minus strand of DATIJV010000131.1, from coordinate 9,484 downwards.
AATTGGCTGACCCAAATTTTCACTGTTTTTTAATTACCACCCGATACATCCATATACACAGTATGACCGTGACAATAATGCTTAATATTCCTGCGAATGGAGCAAACTGTTCCGGCATGATTTTTAACGCATCTGAACTTTGTTTAAGTGCAAAAGGAATTGCTAACACCACATTCATAATCGATGCGCCCGCTACAATCCCACATGCTAATAATAAACCGCGATGCCGCGATGCAGTGCCGCGACTGTCACTCGCAGCTGGATGATATATTTTATTAAGGCGTAACTGAATGATATATTCCAGAAACCCGCCGATGATGACAGGCACGGTACTGCTCATCGGAAGATAAATACCTAAGCCAACCGCGAGCACTGGCAAACGGGCCCCGAAATTTTTTCGCATGATTTCATCAATAATAATGCAGATAACAGCGATGAATGCGCCGACTATAATCATCGACCATTCTAGCTGATGAGAATAAACACCTTCCGCAACGGTTGCCATCAAAGCGGCTTGCGGTGCTGCAAGCATTTGTGCCTTATTCATTCCCGGATGAGGGAAAACGCCGCCAATTCCGTATGCGTTATATAATAAGTTTAAAATAGGCGGAACAACAAAAGCTGAAACCAGAACGCCCAGCATTAGCATTACCTGCTGCTTCCACGGAGTCGCTCCAACGATTTGTCCTACTTTTAAATCTTGCATCGTATCATTTGATATCGCGAGCGCCACGCAAATAATCACACTGCTGCTGACACTCAGAATGACACCAAATGCTTCTCTGCCGTTTATTCCGCCTTGCATTCCAAAAAATGCCAGCAATACAAGACACAAAAGCAGAAGAGAAGAAACCAGTAATCCAGAGACAGGCGTATTGGATGAGCCAATCAATCCCGCAAAATAAGCTGAAATCGAGCAAAATAAAAATCCGCCGATTAACACATAGAGCGTGGTAAATGCGCATAAAAAATTACGAAAATTATTGGATATCGTATGATCGACCGGAACAATGTAATAAGTTATCAAAATAAATATAGGAATTAATAATAGCAAAGCGCCCCACAATACGAAATTAATAGAGATATCCTGTTCGGTGCGTAAATTATTTTTTATGCCTGTCAGTTTTGCTTGACGCAAGGTAGCCACTGAAACGGTTATGCTGTGTAAAATAGGTTTAAATAATTGGAACAAGGTCCAGAGCCCGCCGATGAGCATGGTGCCAACACCAATAAAACGAATATGTTGTTTCCAGATCGACATGGCGATATCAGTTGCCGTGCCTTCTGTTGGCATGCCGTAAATCAGGGTCAAAATAGGTATGCCTGCAAGCCAGCCAATAAAAATTCCAACCAGAAAACTGATCGCGACATTGACCCCAACGATATAGCCTGCTGCAATCAATGCAGGAGATAAACCGAGCTCAAATCCAAAAATTGTTTGAGATGATTTTGCCCAAAAATCAAAAGTATCCGTTAAAATTTCAAACCCTGTCTGAAACAGGGAAATAACCGCGCCGACCAATCCACCCCAGGTCAATGCTTTCAGATCAGGCGCTTCCTGATTGACAGAGGCTTTTAAAACATTGCTGATGGCAACGCCTTCTGGATAGCGCAATGTTTTATCGACTAACAAAGCCCGTCGCAATGGGATGGTGAATAACACACCGAGAATACCACCGAGAAGCGCAATGCAAACGGTTTGCCAATAATAAAAACCATTCCAGACGCGAAGAATAATCAGTGCTGGCATAATAAAAGTGATGCCAGCGATTAATGCTTCACCGACTGATGCCATCGTTTGGACCATGGTGTTTTCCAGCACATTGGAATTTCGAAAAAAACGCAAGAGACTCATTGCGATAATGGCAGCGGGAATAGAAGCAGAAACTGTTTGCCCTAGCTTTAAACCGAGATAAGCATTTGCTGCAGCTAAAACAATCGTGAGAATGATGCCTAATAAAATGGAGCGAATGGTGATTTCGGGAAGTGACATGCTTGCAGGAATGAGCGGTGTGTCTATAGCGTGATTATTTTTTTTCATCAATTACTCCATAAACCAATTATCCATTTGCCCCCGTAATTCTTTTACTCCTTTGCCTTTCATTGCAGAAAAAATTTGTACACTCATTTCATTGGTATATTTCGTCAATGCCTTTTTCACTTCACGCAATGTTTTGCTAGCCGCGCTTTGTGTCATTTTATCACACTTATTTAAAAGAATATGGACCGATAAATCACATTGATGACACCACTCAAGCATCAGTCGATCAAATTCTTTTAACGGGTGACGAATATCCATCACTAAAATGAGTCCGCGCAAACATTCACGCGAACGCAAATATCCATCGAGTAATGCCTGCCAGTTTTTTTTAACACTGGGGGGTACTTTGGCATAACCATAGCCCGGCAAATCAGCCAGGCGGTGATTTTGGTCCAGGGCAAACAAATTAATTAATTGCGTGCGCCCGGGCGTTTTGCTGACGCGCGCCAATCCTTTATTTTGAGTTAATTGATTCAAGACACTGGATTTTCCTGAATTCGAGCGGCCAACAATAGCGACTTCAATCCCTTCATCGGGAGGAAGTTGAGAAAGATTCGCAATACTTAAAAGAAATACTGCTTTTTGATAGTTAAGCTTATTCATCTCTTATACAATAACCGCTTTGTGAAAAACTCATCTGCGAGAGGTATATGATACTCGATTCTTTAAACGACGCCCAGCGCGATATTGTGACTGCCCCACTTGGCAATCATCTGGTTCTGGCGGGCGCTGGCAGCGGCAAAACGCGCGTATTAACTTATCGAATTGCCTGGCTCGTGCGCAAAGGTTTACTGTCTCCTTTTAATTTTTTATCTGTTACATTTACTAACAAAGCAGCGAATGAAATGCGTTTGCGCATTGAAGAATTGTTAGGCCCGGCCGCACGTAATATGTGGATTGGTACATTTCATAATCTGGCACATCGTTTGCTGCGCATGCATTGGCAGGATGCCAATCTCCCGGAAGGGTTTCAAATTTTAGATTCCGACGATCAACAACGTTTGATTCGTCGAGTGATTAGTGCGCTGGGTCTTGATGAAGACCGCTGGCCTGCAAAACGAGCACAATGGTTTATTAATGGTAAAAAAGATGAAGGTCTATTGCCGCATCATTTGCCTGATTACAATGATGCAACTACGCGCACCATGATAAAAATTTATCGTGCTTATGAAGAAACCTGTCAGCGTTCCGGTTCCATTGATTTCGCAGATTTATTATTGAAAGTGCATTATTTATTATTAAATAAACCTGAGATTTTAGCGCATTATCAACAGCGGTTTCGTTATATTCTGGTTGATGAATTTCAGGATACGAATGCGATTCAGTATGCCTGGATCCGTTTGCTCACAGGGAAAGAAAATCATGTGATGATTGTGGGTGATGATGACCAATCGATTTATGGCTGGCGCGGCGCAAAAATAGAAAATATTTTGCGTTTTAGCAAAGATTTTCCTGATGCGGTAACAACACGTCTTGAGCAAAATTATCGTTCGACCAGCACAATTTTGAATGCGGCGAATGCATTGATTGCGAACAATGTCGGACGTATGGGAAAAAATTTATGGACTGCTGGCGAAAAAGGCCAACCGATTGTAGTTTATGCTGGATTTAATGATTTGGATGAAGCGCGTTTTATCGTTAATCGAATTCGAGAGTTGCAGCGCGAAGGCCATTCGCTGCAAAATATCGCATTGTTATATCGATCCAATGCACAATCCCGCGTGTTGGAAGAAGCGTTAATTCAATACCAAATTTCTTATCGCGTATTTGGCGGTTTGCGATATTTTGAACGAGCAGAAATTAAAGACGCTCTTGCTTATTTGCATTTATTGGCGAATCGCGATAATGATGCGGCCTTCGAGCGCGTAGTCAATACACCCACACGCGGAATTGGCGAGCGTACGATTATTTCCCTGCGTGAATATGCAGAGCAGCATCATTTTTCTTTATGGCGTTCAGCAAAAGAATTATTGTCAGCAAATTTTTTTACTACGCGTGCAGCACATTCGCTTGAATCATTTTTACAATTAATCAATTCTCTGGCGGATGATACGCGTGAGTTTGCTTTATATGAACAGACAGAATATGTGATTAAAAATAGCGGCTTGATAGAACATTATTGCAAAGAAAAAGGCAAAAAAGGATTGGCGCGTATAGAAAATCTTGAAGAATTGGTTAGTGCTGCGCGCGAATTTAATATGAATAGTGAGAGCCAAGATATGCAAATGTCACCGCTTTCTGCATTTTTAGCCTATACTGCTTTGGAGGCAGGCGAGGCCCAGGCTGAGAAAATTGAAGATTGCGTGCAATTAATGACGCTGCATTCTGCTAAAGGATTGGAATTTCCCGTTGTGTTTTTGTGTGGTTGTGAGGAGGGATTATTTCCTCATTACATGACAATGGAAGATCCTAAGGGTGTCGAAGAAGAAAGGCGTTTGTGTTATGTCGGCATGACGCGCGCGATGCAGCAATTATATATCACTTATGCAGAGGTGCGGCGTTTGTATGGCAAAGAAGTTTACCATCGCCCTTCTCGTTTTCTCAATGAAATTCCCCGAGAATATCTTGAGCAGGTTCGCTTAAAAGCGAGCGTTTCATTGCCGCAAACTTCTCACGCGGGTTTATCAGAATATGGTATTCAGATTGGACAACAAGTTACACATCGACAGTTCGGCACAGGCATTGTTTTGCAATGTGAAGGCCGCGGCGCTCATGCGCGTGTGCAAGTGCGTTTTGAAGAAGCAGGAACGAAATGGTTGATTGCGAGTTTTGTGACGGCTTAAATATCTCCGTTTGAGTAAGTAACCTGAGTTATGGATAAGAACCCTTTTAAAACGTTGTCTTTATTGCAAGTACGGCGTTGAAAACTTAAAAAAATGAGTCATGTAGAAAGTGCTACACTCCTCATTTTTTTAAGTTCGAAAAGCGCGTTTAGAGGAAGGGGGACGCTTCGATACAGATACGCTTAATTAGAACGTCCCCCTTCCTCTAAGCGTGCTTTTCGCTTGGAGGAAGGGGACAGGGGAAGGAGGTTATTCAACCGTTACGGACTTTGCCAAATTCCGCGGCTGGTCCACATCCGTGCCTTTTAACACCGCCACATGATACGCTAACAACTGCATCGGAATCGTATAAATAATCGGAGTTAGCACAGGATCAATCGATGGCATTTCAATAATATGTATGCGGTCTTCGGATTTTTCCATATCAATTAAGCTATCAGTAAACACGAACAGCTCACCGCCGCGCGCGCGTACTTCATGCAGATTAGATTTGATTTTTTCAATCAATTCATTTCCTGGAGCTAAAGCAATCACTGGCATATTTTTATCGACCAATGCCAGCGGCCCGTGTTTTAATTCACCGGCAGGATAACCTTCGGCATGAATATAGGAAATTTCTTTTAATTTTAATGCGCCTTCCAGTGCAATCGGATAAAGCACACCGCGTCCTAAAAATAATGCGTGATTTTTATCAATAAATTTATGTGCGAGATGCGCAATCATTTCATTAATTTTTAAAGTTGTTTTGACTGCATTTGCGAGCTTTGGCAATTCGTGTGCAATACGTTTTTCAATTTCCGGTGATAAATGATGATGACGTCCCAGGGCGATTGTAAATAATAATAATGCAGTGAGTTGTGTGGTAAATGCTTTGGTTGAAGCCACACCAATTTCTGCGCCTGCGCGAGTCATAAAATGCAAATTTGATTCGCGTACTAAAGAACTTTCTGGAACATTACAAATCGCGAGTGAACTTAAAAATCCCATTTTTTTTGCCAAACGTAAAGCTGCAAGCGTATCAGCAGTTTCGCCAGATTGAGAAAGTGTGACGAATAAACTATTTTTCGGCACGACCATTTTGCGATAACGATATTCACTTGCAACTTCCACAGAACAGGGAACGCCTGCTAATGCTTCAATCCAGTATCGCGCGACCATTCCTGCATGATAACTTGTGCCGCACGCGACAATTTGCACATGTTCTACTTGTTTCAATAATTCTTTAGCTTGCATGCCAAAAGCTGTATCGAGTACCGCATCTTTGGTGATGCGTCCTTCAAGGCTGGAAGCAATCGCGTGCGGTTGTTCGAAAATTTCTTTGCTCATGAAATGCCGATGTTCGCCGCGATCTGTCACGTCAAAACTTAAATCCAGATTATGTAATTTGCGTTCAACTGATTGATGGTTCGCATCAAAAATATCGATGCGATGCGCAGTCATTTTGACAACGTCACCATCTTCAAGATAAGTAAATTGTTTGGTGATCGGCGATAAGGCCAAAGGATCAGATGCAAAAAAGTTTTCAACAATGCCGTGACCAATGACTAAAGGAGCACCGTGACGAACTGCGATTAATTGTCCAGGATATAATGAAGAAGTGATACCCAAAGCATAAGCACCTTCCAGTTCAGCTACGGTTTTTTGCACTGCTTTCAAAAAATCTTGGGTATCCTGATAATAAAAATGTAACAAATGTACAATCGTTTCGGAATCTGTTTCTGAAGTAAATGAGTAACCTTTCTCTAATAATTTTTTGCGTAAAACATCATGATTTTCAATGATGCCATTATGCACCAGCGCAAATTGATCATGTGATGTTAAAGGATGAGCATTATGTTCGGATGGAGCGCCATGTGTTGCCCAGCGCGTATGAGCGATACCTGTCGGACCGCGCAAGTCAGAGGAGAGCAATGCGCTTTCCAGTTCACGTACTTTTCCTTGCGCGCGCAAACGCTGCAATTTTTTATCGGTGTCAATGACAGCCAGTCCGGCAGAATCATAACCGCGATATTCCAAGCGTTTTAAACCGTTAATGAGGATTTGTTCAATATTACGTTCTGAAACAGCACCAACAATTCCACACATAATTATTTTTCCTTTTCTTTTTTAATTGGGCGCTGCCAGTTTTCAATGGTACGTTGCTGGCCGCGGCAAATTGTTAATCGATGTGCGGGCGCATCACGTGAAATGGTAGAGCCTGCGCCAATTGTTGCACCATCGCCAATGACAACGGGTGCAACAAGTGCTGTGTTTGATCCGATAAATGCGTCATCACCGATTGTCGTTTTATTTTTGTTTGCTCCATTATAATTGCAAGTAATAGTTCCTGCACCGATGATGACATGTTTTCCTACTTCACTGTCACCGATATAACTTAAATGATTGATTTTGGTTGCCGTACCAATCAGGCTATTTTTAATTTCTACAAAATTTCCGACATGAATTTCTGGCGATAAAATACTGCCGGGACGCAGGCGCGCAAAAGGGCCTACTGTGCAATGGTCACCGACTTCTGCACCGTCTAATACAGAATTTGCCTTGATTTCAACATGATCTCCTAAAATCACGTTTCTGAGCAAAGTGTTTGGGCCAATCACGCAACCTTTGCCAATTTTAACGTGACCTTCAAGAACCACATTAATATCGATTATGACGTCTGATGCTATTTGTACTTCACCGCGCACATCAAAACGATGAGGATCAAGCAGTGTGACACCGGCGAGCATAAGTTTTTCTGCAAATCGTTCCTGATAAAATCGTTCAAGACATGCGAGCTGCAAGCGATCATTTACGCCTAATATTTCTTCGTAATGCTCTGGCTGTACGCTGTGAATATTTATTTTTTCTTTAACGGCAAGCGCGATTAAATCTGTCAAATAAAATTCCTGCTGGGCATTTTCATTTTTTAAAATCGGTAAATGTTTTTGTAGAAAATCCGCGGGAATTAAATAAATTCCTGTATTAATTTCGTGAATTGCGCGCTGCCGGTCGGTTGCATCTTTTTCTTCAACGATTGCTTTAATTTTATTTTTATTGTCGCGAATGATGCGGCCAAATCCCTTAGGCTCAGGCAATTCAGCCGTGATGATGCCGATCGCATTTTCAGGTGTTTCCGCAATAAAGTGTTTAAGTGTTTCAACTTTGATTAAGGGTACATCGCCATAGAGCACAAGCACGCGGCCATCGGCGGGCAAATGCGTCAACGTTTGCTGTACGGCATGCCCTGTTCCGAGTTGTTCTGTTTGATGAATCCAAGTGACATTCAGATAATCCAGAGAAGTTTTGACCCGTTCGCCCTGATGGCCATAAACGACAATCGGCTGGCTTTTGGGATCCAGAGAAGCGGTTGTTCTGACAACATGTTCGAGCAAGGGTTTGCCTGCCAGATGATGCAGCACTTTGGGCAGATCGGAATGCATCCGTTTGCCTTTCCCTGCGGCGAGAATTACAGTGGTTAATGTCATGTTTCCGAGGCTCTTTCAAAATGGAGGATTATACATGAGAAGCCTTGGGCTGTCATAAATTACCTTAGAGCCTTTGAACAAGCTCTTACAAAACAAAAAATGCTTGAATTTAAAAGTTTTTTGTTTAAGAATAAAGCGTGACATGAGGATGCGACAACATCCCCACGCCACTAACCACATCAACCTTCACAGGAGATCGACATGGCTACGCATAGCGTAAATGAACTTACGTCTTTAATAAACACTCAAATTGATTCTCATGAAAAAATACATGAAATTTTACTAAAAGCTAAGGCCCTTACTTATGTAGCCTTGGACGTAGACTTTCGAAATTATGAGCAATCTGTCACCAACCAGTACTTAATTACTCTTTACGATACTATCGTTGAATCGATGCGTCTGCATGAGTCTGCGCTGGATAATTTAATAAAATATATCCACACAGAAAATTAAATACGGTTGTCACTTAAAAGCATGCCCGTCTCTCGGGCGGGCATCATTACAATTGCAATTTTAATAAGGAATATATGGTTTATAACGAATCTGACACAGCGTGGAAGGAAATACTGGATGCATATTTTAAAGACTGTCTCGATTATTGTCTGCCGGAATTAAGTACTTTAATCAATTGGGAGAAAGGCTTTTTTTCACTGGATAAAGAGTTTCAAGCCATCACTAAAGGCACTGATAGCGGCAAACGGTTGCTGGATAAATTATTTAAAGTTTTTCTTAAAAATGGGCGTGAGCAATGGGTTTTGATTCATATCGAAATCCAGGGAATACCCGATAAAGAATTTGCGAAACGCATGTTTATTTATGGTTATCGAATTTATGATAAATATCAGCAGCCGGTCGTGAGTTGCGCCATTTTAACGGATGAAAATAAAAAATGGCGCCCGCATCGTTTTGAAGTGGGATTGGCCGGTTCTTATTTGCGTTCTGAGTTTTTGCCAATCAAGGTCATTGATTATCAAAACAGACAGGATGAGCTGGATGCTTCAATGAATCCTTTTGCCAGTGTTATTCTGGTACAATTAGCTGTGTTGAAAGCGAGGCTTAAACCGCATGAGCAGAGAAAACAGGTTAAATTCGCGTTGACGCGAAGACTTTATGAAAAAGGGTTTAATAAAGAAGAGATAAATAATATTTATAAATTTATCGACTGGTTGATTGGTTTGCCGAATCCGCTTGAGATA
>DATIJV010000130.1:0-4106 GCA_035478255.1 Gammaproteobacteria bacterium | reverse complement strand
GAAGGGGAAAGTGGAAGGAGGGCGTGAAGGTTTACTACGAGAGGTATACCTCTCGCACTTGAGTTTTAGGTTTTTTAGCGCTCAGATTGCGAGAGATTTAAACGTTCTGATTGAGAAAAAGCGCAGGTGTAGCTCTTTCTACATCGAGCTTTTTCGATTGAAGAACGTTTAAAGGTCGATGCAAGATGAGATGCTAAAAAACCTAAAATTCAAGTGCGAGAGGTATAATATCATGCGAAGTTTCGTAGACCCGCTTCTCGATAGCATTGATTCGATCCTGGCTTGGTTTAGCACCGAGCTCAAGCAAACAGCCGAATCTTACTGCGATTTGGAAACCGCTGATGACAAAACTACACTAGTTGCGCGAGATGGTTCTCTCATTTCAGTCATTCGTGTATTTGGTGTTACCCAACTGATTGGAACGGATGAATTCGAATCCATCCATGCTGGCATTACACAAAGCTTGCAGCCCACATTAAAACGCGTCGGACATGTCGTGCAAGTGTATTTCAGCTATGACCGCGCAGCGGTTAAACCTGAAATTGACGAAATTCTTTCTCCCGCAAAAGCCACAGCCTCACGATTGAAATTATCATTAGATGATTTATTCAAAGAACGTGTCGATTATCTTTCAAAATTTTGTGCACATGAAGAATTATATTTTGTGTTATGGACGCGGCCCTATTCTTTAACGAAAGAACAATTTCAGCGCGCAAATAAAGAAAAAATAAAATTTATTCGCGATAATAAAATTCCACCTTTCAAAAATGGGCAAAATCTGATTGCAGCCATTCCTGATTTACGCGAAACACATGCTTCATTTGTCAGGTCCTTGGTAACAGACTTAAATGCTGTCAATGTTTATTCACAATTACTGGAAGTGCATGATGCACTTTATGCCGCAAGATACTCGATTGATTCTGATTTTACTGATTCCAATTGGCGCCCGGCTTTACCCGGTGATAGTATTCCTGTTCGTGAAGCACGGCCTTTGGCAGGTGAATTATCAGGATTGATGTGGCCGCCTGTTGCGCGGCAAATTTTTCCTCGCGATGCCATGGCTATTGATGCTCGCACCATTCGCGTTGGCGATCGAATTTATACACCATTATTTATCGATTTATTTCCCCAGGAACTTAAATCATTTATGGTATTGTTTTCCAAAACCCTGCCGACACAAGTGCCCTGGAGAATATCTTTTTTAATTGAAAGCGGTGGTCTCAATATTCTGCGTTTTAAATCGATAATGGCATCGATTTTAAGCTGGACTGCTGCGCAAAATGCATTAGTGCACGATGCCACAAAATTATTGAAAGAGATTGAAAACAATACCGATGATGCTGTTGTGAAACTTCAAGTCAGTCTGGCCACCTGGGCGCCTGAAGGAAATATTCGTTTGCTTCGAACACGTTCTGCTGAACTGGCAAAAGCAGTGGAAGGTTGGGGCACTTGCGAAGTTTCTGAAGTGTCAGGTGATGTGTTCGCAGGCTACGCTTCCAGTTTGCTGGCATTTAATGCAAACAGTATAGCAACGCCGGCTGTTGCACCCTTGTCTGATGTTGTTTACATGCTGCCCTATACACGTCCTGCTTCTGCCTGGAAATTTGGTGCAGTTTTACTACGCTCACCGGATGGGAAACCCTGGCCTTATCAACCTGGCTCTGCTCAACAAACGACATGGATTGATCTCATGTATGCGCGTCCAGGTTCAGGTAAATCCGTATTGTCGAACTCAATTAATTTGGCCTTGTGTTTATCAGGCGGTATTCAACGGTTGCCGCGTATTGCAATTATTGATATCGGTCCTTCCAGCAGCGGTTTAATTTCACTTTTAAAAGAAGCCATGCCTGCCGCGACCAAACATCAAGTGGCATATCATCGCTTACGCATGACACCTGATTACTCCATCAATCCATTTGATACCCAATTAGGATGTCGTTATCCGACGGCGCAAGAGCGCGGTTTTCTTGTGAATTTTCTAACGCTTCTCGCGACTCCTTTAGGAGCTGAAAGACCTTATGATGGCATTTCAGACATGGCAGGATTAGTCGTGGATGAACTTTATAAATATCTGGCAGATGAAGGAAAAGCGCATCTTTATACAAGCGGTCTTGAACCCTTGGTCGATGATATTCTTTCAGAAATTGGGTTTGTTCTGGATGAACGAACGACTTGGTGGGAAATCACAGACGCCTTGTTTTTGGCGGGGTTTCATCATGAAGCGACGCTATCGCAACGGTATGCGACACCGGTTTTACCTGACGCTGCTGCTATTTGCCGCACACAAGTGATTGAAGATTTGTATGGGCAAGTGAAAGCACCGACAGGCGAGCCGCTGATTCAAGCCTTTGGTCGTATGATTTCGAGTGCTGTGCGGGAATATTCCGTGTTATCGGGTGTTACCAAATTTGATATTGGTGATGCGCGTGTCATATCGCTTGATCTGGATGAAGTTGCAAAAAGCGGGGGTGATGCAGCTGAACGGCAAACTGCAGTCATGTATATGCTGGCACGATATGTATTGGCGCGGCATTATTATTTAACTGAAGATGCATTGAGCGATTTTCCTGATGCTTATCGAGAATATCATCGTGTGCGAATTGGCGAAATTCGCGAAGATCCCAAACGAATTGTATACGATGAATTTCATCGCACATCTAAAGCGCGGGCGGTCCGTGATCAAGTGATTCTGGATATGCGCGAAGGCCGTAAGTGGAACGTACAAATTGCTTTGATTTCGCAATCGCTGGAAGATTTTGATCCGGTGATGGTTGAATTTGGAACATCCATATTTATTATGGATGCGGGACCTGAGCAGGCGATCAAGCGTTCGACGGAAATTTTTGGGTTATCTGAAACAGCACGGGTCGCACTCAAAACGCGCGTACATGGCCCGCGCGAAGGCGGCGCGACATTTTTGGCGCAGTTTGCGACGAAATCAGGGATCAATACGCAGTTACTGACCAGTACCTTAGGACCAGTTGAGTTATGGGCGTTTAGTACCACAGCAGAAGATGCCAGGACCCGTAACAAATTGTATGTTAAAATCGGCCCGGCAGAAGCACGCCGGGTCCTTGCTAATTTATTTCCATCCGGTTCAGTCAAATCGCTTATCGAAATGCGCCTGGCTACATTGAAAGAACAAAAAGGATTGATTGAAGAAGCCGCGGAAGTGGGAATAATTGACCAGCTGGTCCAGGAAATTCTTGATGCGTATTCAAAAAATCCAGATGTAAAGAGTTTGCCGAAGTAGGGGCGAGAAATTATTAGGGCTAAAGTTATGACAATTCATTTCACGAACGATGAAATCGCATCTCAATTAATTAACAAACAAAAAAAATTATTATTGCATTCTTGCTGTGCGCCCTGCTCAGGAGAAGTCATGGAACGGCTCTTGGAAGCGGGCGTTGAATATACGATATTTTTTTATAATCCCAATATTCATCCTCTTAAAGAATATGAACTTCGAAAAAATGAGAATATTCGTTTCGCAGAAAAACAGGGTGTTCCTTTTGTTGATGGTGATTATGACCGCGATGAATGGTTTAAGCGTGCCAAAGGAATGGAGCAGGAACCCGAAAGAGGGATTCGCTGCACGATGTGTTTTGATATGCGTTTTGAGCGCACGGCATTATATGCGTATGAGCATGGATATCAGGTTTTTAGTAGTTCGCTCGGGATTTCGCGCTGGAAAAACATGGAGCAGATTAACACGAGCGGCGTGAAAGCCGCGGAGCATTATCCCAATATGGTGTATTGGACATTCAATTGGCGTAAAAATGGCGGTTCGCAGCGCATGATTGAAATTTCTAAAAAAGAAAAATTTTATCAGCAGGAATATTGCGGATGTGCTTTTTCCTTGCGTGATACGAATCGTTGGCGCGAACAAAATAATCGTGAGCGGATCAAGATCGGCGTGAAATATTATGGCGATGAAGAAAGCGTTTAGGTGCCCTTTCCCCCACTGCCATTAAGTTAAGCGAAAGCTGATTAGAGCGTCATCCCGGAATTTAGTAGCGCTTAATTCGCGCTCTTTGCGAATTTAGCGCTACTTAATGTCCGGGATCTACTCATCATTTGGGTGGATCCCCGACATTAACTCACTC
>DATIJV010000129.1:0-22505 GCA_035478255.1 Gammaproteobacteria bacterium | reverse complement strand
CGTTCTCCATAATTCGGCTTTAACCTTGTCATGAAATTGCTGAGCAGCTAATTTGATGGAAGTCCGAGTAGACTGTTGTATTCTTTTTCCATTGTGGTTGATATCAATCCACCATATGTTTTTTCTTTTGTAGAGTGCCATGTTGTCCTCCTATTCATCTGGATGACACCCTGCAATTCATTAGCGGTATTAGAATAAAGCGATCGTAAGTATTCGGCAAGATCATCTTCTCTAAAACACCAGCGCTTGCCTGGTTTTGCACCAGGGATTTCACCTTTTTTTGCTTTTAAGCGCAAAGACTCAGGGGTCATTTTTAAAAATGCGGCGGCTTCTATAAGGTCGAAGGTTTGCATTGCTGTCTCGTTGATGGGTTTAACAGATCGATTGAATTATATGAATGATACTTTAAGTATACAAATAGTCAATACAAAATGTATACTGATTTCCATGGAAGATAATGTCCTTGATTGGCTTTATCAGAAACCCGATAATGGGAAAAATTAAACCTCAGATTGATTGATGACAAAACCAACATGATACCCAATATTATTTCATTAAATCTGCCAAAAATAATAGATGCCGCGCAGCGCTTGCCACTACATGGAAAAACACACCTGACAGAAAACAATCTGTTTTCTCTGAAGATTGATGATGATTTTATTCATCAATTATTACCTCTATTAAAAGATGATCGCGTCAAAAAACCAAATTATTTTGGTGAGAAATCTGCAGGTGCGCATATCACGATTATTTATCCGGAAGAAAACAAAAATATTAATATGCATGATTTGCAACAGGAGCACTGTTTTCTTGTTAAAGATATCGTGACGGCTGAAATCGGACTGAAAACGTATTATGCCCTGCTGGTTGAATCACCATCATTGTTGAAATTAAGGAAAAAATATGGGCTGCCTGATCTTTTGTCTTTCAAAGGTTATTCAATAGGTTTTCATATTACGATAGGAGCAATGTCGAACTAATCATGCAAATTTCACATTAACATTTTTAAAGTCTCTTGAATCAACGATTGGCTTGGAAAATGCAAATACGAACTTTCATCATTTCCATGTCGATTTACGTTCATCTGTGTGATGATTAATATATTGTGCGCAGGCAACCAGATAAATGTTGATCCGTAGCCGGGAAACGTTCCTGCATAAGATATCATTTGACCTGTTTTTTTAGTAGTTAATACTCCGACACCCAAACCATACTTTGAATCAGGCAGATCGACATTATTATTGTAAGGCGTTGGAACACCCTCCAGCATCTCATTCAGTTGCTTTTCAGGAAGGACATCTTTTTTAATAAGCAAATGATCAACCCAGCTTTTAAGATCCGTGGTATCCATCACCATTGCACCGCCCGGAGGGCCTATATCACTGAGATTTTTCGCCAAAATAGTTGCTACGAGATCCTGACCGTCATCGTAACCATGCGCCATTCGTTTCAAAATATCAAGTGAATATCGCGTTTCACTGTAATAGGAATTTTTTAAGCCTAATGGATTAAAAAATTGCGATTCGAAAACATAGGGTAATGATTGATGTGTAACTTTCTGAATAATTTTTCCAAGCAGCACATAATTGGTGTTTGAGTAATGCCACCCTTTTCCGGGTTTAAAATAATCCTGTTTTTGGTAAGCCAGTCCGATGAGTTGATCCGCAGTCCATGTATCTTTAAAATTATTCTTAAGATTATTAACCCATTTTGTGTCCTCTGTAAAATTTTGAATACCACTGGTCATATTTAATAACTGCTTGATGGTTATTTCTTTCCAACGAGGATACTGTGGAAAATATTGACTCATTTTATCGTTAATATTGAGCCTTCCTTCAGCTTCAAGCCTTAAAATCATTGCACTTGTAAATGTTTTTGTAATGCTTCCAACTGCAAATAGCGTGCTGGCCGTAATAGCATCGCCACCATTCAGACGCGTTGACCCGCTTGTTAAAATTTCATGTTTCGTTGGAGTACTTACCAGTAAAATAACACCGGGAACTTTTTTCTGAGCGCGCCAGCTATCAAGAAAACTCTGAAGTTCATTTTTTGAACTATCACAGAATCCTGTTGTTGTAATGAAAATTGATAGTAAAAAACTGATTACCAATTTTTTAATCATTTCATTTTTCTCCATGAGATGCCTGTATAACCGTATAAATGGCACTAATCACTAACTGGGGCTGCTGCTTTTGGATATAATGCCCACTATCCCACGCAAATATTTGCTTTCCTTCAGGTGATAATTGAGTTATTTCCCGCTGCCACTTCCGCCATAATATTTCACGATTTGCATCATCATGCTGTTTTGTTGCAGTTAATACAATCAAGGGCACAGCAGGAAATTTTCCTGCTTTTTTAACTTGTTCGCGACTTTCATCAAAACTGATAGCTTCTCGATAATAGTTGCTGGATTTGGGAGGATCAGGATCGTGAGAAGTTTGGTTGCGACTGACAGAATCTATTAAAACGACACCCGCGACATCATGAGGATATTTTTCCGCAAAAAGTTGCATATTCAACCCTCCGCGCGAATGACCAACGAGGATATAGGGTGGTTTAATATTTTCATTCTTTAATAAAGCCTTAAGCCCTTCGACGCTATCATTGGATGAAATGCGATCATTCCCAGGCTTGGGATCACTTTTCCCAAGACCAGCACGATCATAAACCACAACACGTGAAAATTTTGAAACTTCCGGTACAACCGCATCCCATACTGTTGAATCGTCGCCTGAGCCAGAATCAAATATCACAATAGGTTCTGATTTTCCGTATATGCGTGCATAGAGATGATATTGACCTACATCAACACATCTTCCACCATTGATTTTATCTTTCAAAGTAACGGAGCAGGCATATGAGACAGCCGTCAGTGAAATGCATAAGAAAAAAGCAAAATAACATTTAATTTTATTTTTCATTTCGTTCTCCTGACCTGTCTTTGGATATTCAAACCAACGTAACTTAGGGATAATGACCCTTAACCAGCGATCATAGCTGACAAAGGGTACTGATCATTTCTGTAACGTTATCGTGCTTGATATATGCGAAAGCCAATATTAGTCACCATCAACGTATTTAAAATAATAACAGCTGCTATCCCTTGAGCCTGTGATGTTAATAACGCAGTACATATAAAAAACAGAATGGCGTATTTATAGCCGACTGTAAATGAAAGTGAAAAATATTTTTTTAGAAAATCATGCCCTCTTGATCCACCATTTGCTAAAAACAAAACGATAAAACCAATAGCATTGATAACCAACAGCCCCCAAATATTTACCCAATCAAGAAGTGTCGGCTGTTTCCCTGCAATGGCTACGCATTGCTGCACAAAGCTGATGGTATCGAACATGAGTATTAAATAAAAATAGATAAAAAGCTGTGTCTCTGATAGTGCTCCATTTGCAATTTTTCCCTGAACGGATTTTGTGCTGAAAAAGCTGGTTATTTTCTTTAGCATGACAAATCCTTTTTATATTTTTTCGGGCACAAATAAACTACAGCAAGAGCCAACACCAGCGAGGAAGCCCACTTATCAAGCATGTTCAGCACCTCAAAAAGATATGGCTTGAAGCCATGCATCCCCATTGTATGATTAACAAGGATATTCATTAATGGTTGACGAATCAGGTTATCATTAATTTCAAGAAGAATGCATGCCACCAATAACGATCTCGGCAATTTGGATTTGATAGGAATAAGATGCTGTGTCTGATAATACAGGAAAACCACCAGCGCCCCTTTTATAAAAGCCGTAGCGTAGGCTGCAGTAATAATAAAAGGCGAATATGCCGGAGGAGGAATCGTATCTTTCATCATGGCATCCAGAATCGGTTTTACCCATTCCAGAATGTATATGTGTGTTGTGAGCGCGAAAACTGTCGCAATGACAAGACATAAACTGATCTGAAGAATTTTCTTTTTTTCCACTTTGGCTCCTGATTCATATTTTTATAAAAATTTTCGCAGTGCTTTTTCATGCGTATTTTTAATTGCATTATCCAAAAATGGATTAGTTTTATCATTACATATGTTGATGCGCGGCATTGCACCTGTTAAAAGAAATTGATCCACTGTGGTATCAACGCAACCATTCAATGGTGCATTGGCATGATATGCAATATGGCCAGAGCCTTCCCATGTGAGAACTTTGTTCGCTATATTCATTTTATCCAAATAAGCGCTTACTTCATGGCTCCATTGCGCCGGTGTCGTGTTATCGTATTCATTGGCCACTAAAAGTATCTTTGGATTTGCACCAACCAACGGTTTTATAGTATCTGGCAATAGCGGTTCACTTTTTATGGGCCATTGTATGCATTCTTTGGCAAAATACGTTCCCCACATGCCACCAGCCAAAGGATAGCGTTCTCGCAAATTTCGCATTGTAGCAAGCCATGTTTGTTCTCTTTGCATCGACTCTGGAAAAACATAATCCGTACAAAATACGGAATCAAATACTGCTGCATCATTGTAATATTTAAAATTATCACTACCGGGGTCATAGCCCATCATTGCTGAATAATTTTTCATTAATTCATCGGCATTATTATTGATAATTGCCTGATTTAACATATCCGCCAAATTGGGCCATGAATCCTGCTCTCCCATTGCGCTAATAATGACATACATTAACATTTGTGCGGATAAAGGCCGATTTTTATAAGTTTCAGACGTAGGAATTCCTGCTGCTTCTGCTTGTCTGATTAATTTTTCAAATGCTGATTGAGTGTCAGTTCGAGAACCACGATAAAGAGCACATTGATTACCTGACTCCACACATTGATCAATAAAATGCTGTAGCGTCTTTTCAATTGCAGGCGCTGTCCCTGTGAGATAGTCAATAGAACTATTATTGGGAGCAAGGTTGGCATCCAATACCATTCTATCTACATGTTCAGGATAAGTGATCAAATAGGCCAAGCCTAAATGCGTGCCATACGAACCGCCGAAATAGTCTATTTTATCGATATTTAATGCTTTCCTGACTTCATCAAGGTCTTGCACGGTATTTTTGCTGTTTGCATATTTTGACAGTGAACCGTATTGACAAAGGTTACGTTTTTTTAAAATTGACTCGTAATCAAGCTGTGCACCAGCTTCTGAATTCATCATGGTAAGATTCAAATCGCGCTCAATTTTATGTTCCGCATCGATTTGATCCGTATGACAGGCAATGGGGTTAGAACCTGTTCCGCGCGGCGCAAAACCGATCAAATCAAAATGGGCCTTAATTGACTCGGATAACTCAGAAAAAAGATATTGTATGCTTGCTGTATCATCACTCCATGGTCCACCCGTATTAAAGACCAGAGCGCCCAAGCGAGCACCTGTTGCATTATGCCTTGCTACGGCAATTGAAATCATTTTACGTTTTGGATGACTGTAATCTTCTGGTACAGGAATAGATGCACATTGAAAAAGCGGATTAATATGGCAGGGCTTCCAAGTGATTGGCATTTTAGCAGCAAAGCATGTTTGGCTGATAAAAACAGGAAAAAGCAATAATACGAGGAAGATTCTTACCCGGGAAACTCTGTTCATTTTTCTGCCTGCTCAATTAATGACGCAGCAAGAGTATATCAATTATTAATCGGAGGCAACGGAGTCCGCCTCTAGGACTTACGCATTGACAGCAATGTGATACTATGTCCCGCAAAATCATACACTGATTGGGTATGAGTTGTACACTTAAGTGGGTAAATAAATGACTGCTATTGAAATTAAACCTTATTCAGACATCTACCAAGATCAAATTATTGAGCTTATATTTAAAATTCAAGCTGAATTTGATCTTCCCGTTACAATTGAAAATCAGCCTGATTTGCAACAGATTTCACCGTTTTACCAAACAGAGCACGGCAATTTTTGGATAGCTCTTATTAACAATCAGGTTATTGGCACAATAGCATTAGTTGACATTGGTAATCATCAAGCAGCCTTAAGGAAAATGTTTGTTGATAAAGCGTATCGAGGAAAAGAAAAACAAACAGCTCAATCCCTTCTAGATACGCTATTCAGTTGGTGCAAGAAAAAAAATATTCATGAGGTTTATTTAGGAACGCAGTCAATTTTTTTAGCTGCCCATAGATTTTATGAAAAAAATGGATTTGTAGAGATTCCTAAAATATCTTTGCCGAAAACATTTCAAGCCAACCCTATAGACTCAAAATTTTATATTTATCGCTTCTAATTCAAGACAGAAATAAACTTATATATTGACTGCCTGATATTTTTCTGGCTTTGCTGTAAATTTTCGAATGACTTCCACAAATAAGTTTTTTTGTATGTCATGCAATTCAAGATTATTTTTTATGCAGTTTGGCGCATACTTGCCACCATAATAACTTCATCCGCAGAATAAAAATTTTTAATGGTAGATACAATCTCAGCACCCAACGTTTTCCTATATAGTTCCTGAGCAAAATTATCTGCTCGGGTTGTCACCATAATCGATTTTATTACTGAATCCTGACTTCGCACATATTCATCAACCAGTTTCAACGAACGATTAATGAGTTCCGTACCCATTTTTTTACCTTGGCACTCTGGCAAAACAGCAAGTTGTTCCAATTCAATCACCACTTCTTTCCTGAAACCGCTTTTTTGAATCCATTGAATAAATCCGGTGATTTTATTCATTTCATCAGTTGCCACGTACATTAAAATTCTTGGATAGGCATGAAAATTACACGCTATCCATTTCCGTGAGGCAAATTGTCTTTTAAAGGCTTCGCTATGCACGAATGCAACACCATCAATATCCTCAATAACCATGGGTCTAACATTTATCATTTAATTTTCTCAGATCAGGTAAGTATGTTGACTATCGCTATTCTTGCCATTATTTGATAACAGGCAACAGCACTGGGCACATGTAATGCTCATCCATGTCTTTCTGGAAATGCTGATAATCAGTTTTATCTTTAGCCCAATAACCACCCCACTTCCAACCGTGTCTGGCAAAAATAGCTACCACTTTTTCATTAATCATGCCTTCATGACGCACATTTCTATTAAAATACTTTTTACCTGATGCGGGTTCTACTTTATTGCCAGCCACCATCGATGGGTTGTATACCGGGTTAATGTCAAGAGCAATACCCCAACTATGAGGCGAAAACTGTCCGCGAGTTTGATCATCCTCCCGGCACAAAAACGCAGAGGTGTTATTATCCTCTGATGATTTCCAATCAATCGATGACCAATCATTTTTTTGTGATGCGTATTTGTCAGGTAAAACCATTTTTTCGATCGGAAATTTTATCTGATAAAGATCGTGGAATATCTGCAAAACTTCGCCAGCAAAGAGATCAAGAACAATCAAATATCCGTCATGTGGTTTATGATCAAAACCCCAATAAGTGACCGTCAGGTAGCTCATTCTGTCTAATGGCAATGGGCACCCGGCATGATATGTGTGTCCTATCATATTTTTAGATATCTCGGAAGGAATCGGTGCAACAAAACCCCGAAATCCATCATCGGCATAAGTCAAATTGGAGGAAACGGATAATATGATTGCTGCCCATAAGAAAACGCTTTTTTTCATATTATCCATCCCCATTAGACAAAAATTAGCCAAACAACTCGCTCTGCCTGCTGCATTTAATCAAATTATCCAATGCAGCCTGGTTGAGAGTTTTTGATTCCAGGATAAAATCAAACAATACACCCAAATACTCATTGAGTATAGATTGTCCACGATCGAGGAAATCACCGCTCAAGGCAACATGAGCAAGCGCCTCGGCCTTGAGCAGGCATTCGTGCATTTGTTCACGGGAATCGATTTGGTTATTTATTAAAGACACAATTTCATTTACCCTATCCGCAGCCATTTCAATCTCCTATTTAGGTTGATGTGGTTAGTGGCGTGTTGATGTGTCCGCATCTGCACGTCACGCTTGTTTTGATTTAAACGATATTTTTACTCTAAATGATCTTCCAGCATTTTCAAGACGATTTCTCCCATTGTTTCATCGCGCTTCACAGCCAATATTTTTAATCTGGCATGAAGGGAGGCCGGGATATCAAAAGTAAGGCGCTTTTTCTTTTCTTTTATCTCAACTTCTGGCCTGACTTTGGCTTTCTTTATTGCAGATCTTTTAGCCATCCCTCCCCCAACTCCTACAAGATACACCATAAATAATTAAAATCATTTAAGTTTATACTGATAATCGTAAAAATGTAAAACATTTTTTACGTATATATAATTAAAATTTTTTAGTGACAACCTAAAGCTTAATAAATTAAAATTGCTTTCGGGAGGCAGGGGCCGCATGTTCGAATCATGTCACCCCGATTAGTAAAATCAATACGTTGCATGTCGATACCGCACTAAAGCATAATTCTCAGGGTGCATACAGGGTGCAGATGCAGTGCAAAGTGAAGCATCTCTGTAAACAAGTTTCAAAAACATTCCCCAAATCGATGAGACAATCATGACTGAAAAAATCTTGAAGCTTGGGCAGTACAGACACTATAAATCGGGAGATTTATACGAGGTCATAGGTACTGCGCTTCACACAGAAACGCTTGAGGAGTTGGTTATCTATAAAGCACTTTAATAATTCTGAAAAATTTGGTAATAACAGTGTCTGGGCTCGACCGAAAGATATGTTTCTCGAGGATGTAGAACATAATGGCCTAATTATTCCACGCTTTAAACTGATCAATTCTGCAGAGTAAACCTACTCACAACCATCCATTACCACTCATATAATTTCATAGTGAATCTTAATCATTAATAAGGACTATTATGAAAAAAAGCTTAACCCGTGAAGAGCTGTATGAAATGGTCTGGAAAACTCCCATACAACAACTAGCTAAACAATTTTTCCTTTCCGATGTCTGGCTTGCTAAAGTTTGTAGAAAAAATCATATCCCACTACCTGGAAGAGGCTATTGGAGAAAAATAGAGACAGGAAAAAAAGTATCGCAGAAACCACTGCCAAAATTAAAAACTAATCAGACTAACAATGTTGAAATTACTTGCCGTGAGAAAAAAGAAAAACCAGTAATCTTCTATAGCGACGCACTTAATGAAATTATAAAAAAAGAATCAGATATTCTGAATAAAATTATCGTTAACATTAACAGCATCACCACGCATAAATATGCACTCAGAGCAGAGAAACTCCTATTAAAAAGCAAAATAAATGATAATGAAATTATCTATTCTCATTCAAAATATTCACCTCCAATCTACGTTTCCAAAAAAAGTCTTTCACGTGCCATAAGGATTGTTGACGTCCTTCTCATAGCTTTAGAAAGCAGAAATTTTCGCATACAATGGCCAAAAGAAAACAAGCGGTATTTTTCAACAACAATAAAGAAAATTGAAATAGGATTTTCCATCACTGAAAAACTTGACAGAAAAGATCACAAACCTACAAAAGAAGAAATTGCTAAAAAGAAACAATTCTCTTGGTGTACGCCACCCAAATGGGATTACGAACCCAGCGGGAATCTAACACTTACTCTTTTAACACCAAAAAACCTATGCAATATAAAAAATAATTGGAATGACGGAAAAATCAAGCATATTGAAAACCAGCTTAATGATTTTATTATTGAAGTGTACAAAGTGGCTGAGGAGCACAAAAGAGCAGAAGAGAGGAATAAACAATGGGAAATTGAAACTGCGCAACAACAAATACGATTTTTGGAAAAACAAAAAGAACTCAATGAATACAAAAGAAAAATGGATTTTATTTTTAGCGGAATTGAATACTGGAAGCAGTCAAAAATGCTCAATGATTTTTGCAAAGCCATCTCTAATTCATGCGAAACTAAAATCTTAACTGAAGATCAAAAAAATATTTCTAACGAGATAATTATGCTACTGGAAAAACACATAAACCGCATTAATCCAATATACGCGTTAGAAAATTTTTTAAAGGATTTTGAAACAAAATATAAATGGTTAAATCATAACTGATTGCTGATATACTATCCCAGCTATCAAAAAATTAGCTGCTGATTTAAAAAAATTTCAGCAGCAACCTTTCCAATATAAGGCACTTGCATTTTAGTATGAAACTTCCTAAACTGAAAAGTTAAGCTGCTTATTATTAAAACTCAAATAAGGAAGTAACATATGAGGTGTCGCTTGGCGTCATGCGGTGACTTAATTAAACTCGTCTCGGTTCATTCTTATAAAGGTCATCTTATTGCCCAAGAAGAAAAATGCTCGGGTTGCGGTCTTCATTATTACTTAAAAGCGAACGAAAGAGAAAAATTTGAGGAAAAAGTAAATTTTTTTGACAAAATGGCTGATGAGGATTTTGAAACCTGGATGGATAAAGCAGATACACGCAAAGCGTCCAAAGTTAGATGTGAAGAAGTGATGTCCCAAGCTATATTGCAAAAAAACATGCCGGGGCATGACCTGATTCAAGTAGATACTGGGAATCGAGATGGGCAATATGACCTACTGCCCAGAAAAGAGGCGCACAATATAGCAATTGAGATAACACAGGCAATAAATCAAACTGCATTAGAATCTCAAATTTTTCTTGAGCATCACAATCATACATTTGAGCTGAAACGCTCACAATACAAGTGGATTATGGGTATTGACAAAACAATGCGACTATCCAAAAAAAGTCTTCTTCAAATTGAAAATTTTTTAATAGAAATTGAAGAATATCACGCCAATAATAAACACTCCGAAAGAATTGAAAGTTCCCTATATTGTTACAGCCAACTTCTGGCTGTTGAGCAACTTGAAGAAATGGGAGTCATTTATTTTTCTGGAGAACGAGCGGTATCTGGTATGGGCTCAATAATTATTCAAGGGCCTGTTGATGGAAGCAGTTTAGATATTAAATATCTGTTACGGGTAATAAATCAACACGCATGTAAAGCTGATAATATTAAGAAGCTCGAGTTAGCTAATGTAGACGAAAGACATATCTTTATTCCAATAACAGCTTTTGAATCAGGTGCAGCTTATTATCTGGAATATACGCCACAAACTCAAAAATTACCGCTTCAATTAGCCTTGGATAAACTGGGTGTTATTTGCTTTATACCAGATATTATCGATGTTGTATGGTTAGCAACGCTCATGAATTTTACTCCTGAAAAAAAATTAGGCTTTCGGTTGATAAAAGTGACAAAGGAGGGTTCGCATTTTGTCATTGAGAATACTTCGGGTGGTATTATTCCATACCGTGCTTGAGAGAATATTCAAAAAGCATTTAAAATATCCATTTCATCCAACCCGAAAATTAAATATACATATTTCAGATTTTATTATCAGTCACTTTTGCACTAATGTTACTCGCCAAAATGCCCTCCACATCCTTAGGATGATATGAAATCGCATAGTACCACTTACCGAATCCTCGATGAGCATTTACGGCATTCACCCATTCTTCAGCCGCTTTCTTTTTTGCCTGGACTAGTGTTGAATCTTGGCCCTTTGTTTCTAAAATTAAATAGCTCCCATTAACTAGGCGCGCAAGATAATCAGGGCGGTATTTTTTTACGACTCCTTGGAATACATATAAAATTTCAAATCCAAGATGATCATTTTTGACCCATGCTTCAATATGCTTATTCCTATCCAATTCATAGGATTCAGTTGACTCCCATGCTCCATCATGAACACAAAAATTAATATGAGAATGCTGCGTTGGATCGCACGGCCTACCGGTATACCAAGTACTCATGCCGCCCGTGCTTCGAACTGGATGATCCTTGTCAAATACAGGCTCAATAGTTTCTTGATTAGTCTCCTTGATTGCACCCCATATGTGTTGAACTACTTCACTCATATTCAACGTCACTATCAAACGTCGACGAAGCAGATCTTTACCGAATTCAGACGGATTTATGATAATTCGATCTGATTTAATAAACATTTCGACAATACGTATTACTTGCGCAAGCAAAAATTCCTTTTTCCCCTTCCAATGGGCACGCATTTGATCGAAAATATTGCTTGAAGCCTGAAATATGATTCGCTGTAATCTTTGATCATGTGCGAGTTTTTCCAGCTCAATTTGTGATGCTTTAGAAAGATCGGGCTTCCCACCAATTGCCTGAGCCATCTCTGCTGTGAGTATCGTATTCTCTGCTCGCAGTATCAGCGGTGAAACAGTATTAATATCAAGCTCTAAACATGGACGATAATTGTAATTAATTCGAATAATACTCGGCCACATAATAGAATATTTTTCTTTCTTCGGATCTACTTGAATGCATGTCTTCGGTGTAGGTGGTGGCGGAATTGCGCCCTCCGGTGACTCATGTGGCAAAAAAGTAAATGGTACGCCAAAAATATTCACATACTCTGGTTCAAATAGGCCTGTATCCTGATTTATTTCATAGGCAGTTCGTCGCAGACCCCGACCTACGACCTGCTCGCAAAGAAGTTGACTTGAAAAAGCACGCAATCCCATTATATGAGTAACGGTTTTCGCATCCCAACCTTCAGAGAGCATACCCACAGAAATGACATTCTGAATTTTTTCTCCAGGTCTTCCTACTTGACCTACTGTATCAACCTTGAGCCGTAGAAGCTCAGCCTCTTCTTTTTTAGTTAATTTACGTGTTACTTCTTCGCTTTCATCACATGGACTTATTTCTACAACTGGCTCATTGCTAGCTTCTGCCATTTCAAGGACTTTAGAATCAATACGTAATGTTTTATCAACATTACAAAGCTCATCAATGAGGATTTTACCGTGATTAAAAGCGTATTCGATACGCGCAGCAGTTTCAGTTCTATTTGCTACAGTGATCATTACAGGCGGTACATTGTGGCCTGACTTCTCCCATGCACGCTTTGTTTCTCGCCAATCATAACCTAACAAGTAATATGCGTTAGTTATCAAACTTGGTAATGCATCTTGAGGTTCAGCACTTCGATTAATATCATCTTTTACTTCATCATCATTGTAAATATGATACAAACGTGACTTGAAAGTTTTGGTATCTGGCAAAGCATCATCACGCACTACAATTCGCGGAGTTTTCACTAACCCTGCCTCAATTGCATCATTAAGCCCAAAGTCACTAACGATCCAGTTGAATAAAGCCTCTTCCGTGCTACGTTTGCCAGAAGGTGCAAAAGGGGTGGCAGAAAAATCATAACAGCGCAATATACCACGCGCATGGTGGATGCGATCTAATGCACCAACCCATTTTGTAGCCTCTTCAATATCTTCCTTTGCAATGCCTTTAATTTTAGACTCTGCTGGTACCCGCCAAGCATGATGCGCTTCATCATTGATAACAATAATATTATGTGCATTTGCCATATCTTCTAGTACTTCGCGTACGTATGCTTCATCACTTTTGGCACCGCGCTTATCTACAGATCGACGTTTAGCAATTTTCTCCTCAGTATCCCAATTAAGCGCATGCCAATTCTTAAGCATCACCTTGCCTTGGCGAAGTTTATCTATCATAGAAGCTGGCACCATGTTAAAAATTTCATAAAAATTGCCTAACCCTGAAGGAAAAAGGACACTGAGACGGCTTTTAACAGTTAAACCCGGTGCTACAATAAAGATATGCTTGGAAAATCGATTATCTTGAGGATAAACAACCTTATTCAAAATCTGCCAGCATATTACCATCGCCATAACCACAGTTTTTCCCGTACCTGTAGCCATTTTTGCACATAGGCGCGTGAACTCACCACCATCTCTAGGAACAACAATTCCTACACTTTCTGATTCAGGGGCCTCACATAACCAAATCAAAGTTTCAATAGCTTCCATTTGGCAGAAAAAAAATGGATTGATGCCGCTATCAGGTGCATAACGTTCTTTATCACACCAATGCTCTAATAATCTCCTTGTTACGCCAGTCACACCAGGATATCCAGCATCACGCCATGAATCTATGCGGGGGCGAATCTGATTTACAAGCGGTATTTCAACAAACTCCCCAGGATCATCAAAAGACTTTGAGCTTTCTGATGCTAATATATAACCAGCGGGTCTCCTGCCTTCTTTGAGCACAAAGCTCCTACTCTCACGCACATACTCATGGTAGCGCTTAGGCCCAACGTAAGGAGAATTTATAATCAAACGGTCAATAGAATTTGACATTATATACCTATATGATCTTTAATATCTTCAGACTCTCGATACCTCGATCATCAATAATTTTCACTGCAATGCGTTGATGCTCTCCGGGAGCAAATGGCAAGGATATAGCGCTAGAGTAAGCTTGAATTTTATCTTCATCAATTTCCGCTTTAAGATTTTTAGCTAATTTACTCCAACCATCTTTTTCGCTAGAAATAGGAAAAAAGACCTGATGTGGAAATAAACTTCTACCATCATAATCATGATCTAGCATCCACATTGCGATTTTGTCAGAGCCTCCTGACTCTAATATGCCTGTTTTCGTATTGTAATAATCAAATCCTAAAACTTCTACCTGCCAAGTACCGTCTTTATTTTTTCTTAAATCAATATCCGGTTGTCCAACAAGCCAGAAACTCTCATTGCTAGATTTTTTTTTCTTTAGATCTGCGGTCAATAAATCAGCATTCATTTGAACTTTAAGCAGAGTCACTCCTGGCCAGTTAGTCTCATCAATGTCCTTTGCAGCTTCCGGATCAAATTGAAATGCTGTGAATACAATAATTTTGGGTTTTGGTACTAACGATTGAGCTTCTTCGATTGCAAGCGCAACCTGTCTTTGTTCAAGTGGTGTATGTTCAGGACCGAAGGAAATTACAACACGTTGCGGCTCGTCTTCCTTTGTTTCTGCATCAGCGTGCAAATAACGCGTACCCGACAGAGATTCCACTCTAGAAAATAAAATGCGTTGACCGCCTTTCCCGCGAATACCTGTTTTAAATAACTCATCTTCCCATTCAGCTTGACGCAAAGTTTCTCCAGAGCGAGAAACTGACGCATCATTGGCCGGAGCTTCAACATTACAATCCAACGACATTACTACTGGCGCTGGCACCGCCTCTACAGTGAAAGGACCTGTTACCCGTACTTTCATGCGATCAATTTCAGGAAGATCATAAGATATTTCTTGATCTGGAGGCTCATTATTAGCTATAGATTTTAAAGTAACATGTGGTATTTTCTTGTAAATAAAACCGCTTCCAATACCTTCATCTGGATATGCTAATCCATAATAATCAAAAGTAGCTGTCATTACCCTTTTCCTTGCAAGCGCTAATGCAACACGTGATGTATCACACGTAATCCATCTACGACCCCATTGTTCAGCCACATAAGCAGAGGTACCGCTCCCACATGTAGGATCGAATATTAAGTCTCCTGGGTCTGTTGTCATCAAAATACAACGTTGCAATACTTTAGTTGTAGTTTGCACAATATATTTTTTAGGTAATAATTCAATTGTATCAATCCACACATGCGTTAATTCTTCTAAAGAAAAATCATCATGAAAGACAATAAATTTTAAAGTGTTTTCTGATGCGTAAATTCTATTCGCGGCAACTAAATTATCTAATCCGCTTTTTGTTGTCTTCCAACAGCGATTAGCACCTGGGTGATATTTTTTCCCGTTAAAAATATACTCGAATGTTGTAGAGGCAGAAAATGAGCCCGAGACAAGTGGGCGATAACACAGAAATCGACTCCCGTCTGGTATTTTTTTAATTTGGCTTAAATTTTTTACCTCACCAGTAAGCAATTTTACTTTGTCAAAATAGCTATCCACCCCAGAAGATTTTTCTAAATAAAGTTGCCTATATTTTGTTTTACTTTTATCCTTAGCATACCACAACAGATAATCAGAAGTGGTTTTTAAATAATTGCCAGAAAATCCACTTCCCGTTTTAAATGTAATTAAACTAATAAAGTTTTTTGCTCCAAAAATTTCATCCATTAACTCCTTTAGATGATGTATATTTCCATCATCTATTTGCACAAAACAACTTCCTGAATCGCTTAATAATTCTCTCGTTAACAATAAGCGATCGCGCATATATGTAAGATAGGAGTGCACCCCCAACTCCCAAGTATCGCGAAATGCTTTTAATGTTTCCGGTTCACCAGTAAGGTCCTCATCTCTCCCATCTTTCACATCTCGCTTGTTGACAAATGGTTGGAAATTGCTCCCATACTTTATTCCATATGGAGGATCAATAAAAGCCATTTGCACTTGACCAGCCATCCCTTCTTTTTCAAGAAGCGAATTCATCACCAATAACGAATCTCCGGCAATAAGTCGATTAGACCATTCCGATTTATGCTTATAAAATTCTATTGCTTCACGTAATGGAACCGCTTCTTGTTCAAATAATGAAATTTGACCATTTCCGTTTCCATTATCATTTTTCTTTTTAGCTGACTGAATAATAGTGTAAGGATCAATTCTTTCATGGACATGCAATGAAACTGTGGGAACCTCAAAAGATAAATTTTCTGTTTTGCCAGTCCATTGCAAGGAGGGATCTAAATGGGGGTCATATTCATAGATTTTCTTTGGCGCATCTTTATCTGTATCTGGAGTAACCAACCCCACTGGCGGATTATTTAAGCGCTCCTTATCTTCATGCGTATACGCACGAATTTTTCTCTTGCCTTTAGTGGTTTTTTTTTCTCCAGCCATGAACAACCCCTGATTATTTGTAAATTTTAAGCACAATAAATCAACCAGATAAAAATATTTACTGGATCTCTGTGATCATAGGTGGACATGAAAGGCCTGTCAAAAGTAAAATACCAAAACGCTCAGGATTGAAGTAATACTGTATACTGTAGGATATTTTAGTTCAATTTCGCGTCAGTTCTTGGGTTTTTAGACCTATTTAAAGCCTGCACTAAAATACTATTGCAATTTTTCAGGTAACTTAATTAGCTACCAACCTCGCAAAAAATTACTTTCCAAAAACCATATTCTTCCATGATTCTACAATCATCACCATTGCCAACGTATCTAGCTCACAATATTTCAATAACGCACTCCTCAATTCCGCGCGCTCTTGATCAGACATTTCAGTAAACTGCATCCTTGCATAAGCAATAGATGCGGAGCCCCCTTCTTTTAATTTATCATCATGGAAAAGCAATTCAATTTGTTCATCGCTTAGATCGAGCTCGCTGAATAATTTAGGAAGCAACTCATACGGATCAACAATTTTATTATTCCTTTTTTGAACCCATTGCATTGGATCTGGAAAGCTCAAGCTTTTGATTCCAGAATTTCCTCCATAAATCGGGGCACTATATTTTTCCTGTAAGAACGCGGAACGATTCAAAATTGCAGGAAAAACTTTTTTAATTGAGTTCGAGCCGCCCGTTAGCGGGTCATAATAGAATTTTTTAACAAGTTCAAGCAGGTCAACCATGTTCCGTGTGCCTGGCTCCCATTCACCTTTATTATTTTCGGTGGGCTGACTTATTTGTTTTATGAAATCTATTAACTCATCTTTGTCCGGAATGGCATCTTGTGAATTTTTGAGTTGCGTATAAATAGTATTCAAATAGCTATTTTCATGAGCGGCATAACGAAAAATAGTTCCAGCGGAATTTTCCAAGTTTAATTTTAATTCTCTGATAAAATCTAGATTAGGATTTTGTCCTATTTTGTCATTAATGTATTGCCCTGCATGCTCAACCATCCCACTTTCATACAAGATATGATGAGAAAATTGAAATGCCAACCCTAAAAAAGGTCTTTCACCTTTATTGAATGGAATTGGTGGCATGGCTGTTTCAAAATCGATGAAATGCAATGGATAAGTCCAGCTATTTATTTCATCTCTCAACCCTACAATATCTATAAATTCACTCTTGTCGTTTTTTATTATCTTTTCTGCTTGAAGCCAGCGTCGTTGTTGAGAAGACAGACCAGGTTCGTCATGTTTTTTTATGTTGAAGTCAACTTCACTTAGTTGTGTTATTCTGTATGTACCTTGTTTAATAAAATCATCAGCGACTTTGAAATCCCAAATATCCAAGACAGTGGGTTCATTTTCTTTAAGAGAACAGACTTCTGACCAGCATTCCATAAATCCACTTTTTAGTGATGTATCGATACTTTTTGGATCAAGACGAAATTCGCATTTTCTGCATACTGAGCCGAGAACAGGAGGAATCCGAGTATCGTAAACATAGTTAGTACTTAAAAAATTTATATATTCAGAAAAACTCATCGAATCTCTAAATTTTCTTTCATAAAAAATAAAATCAATTTCTTCAGAAACATTGATATTTTTTAAAATTTTCCTCGAAAGATCTTGCTGTGTTAAATCGTTTGAAACAATGATTTTTGCTCGTCCATTCTCATCTTTGATGATTCGGAATTTTTGATTTAAGCCATTTGTAGGACTAGAGGAATCCTTGTCCACAAGCAAAAGATAAGTTGATATTCGATAATGAGGAAAAGCTTTTGTTAAAACATACTTCTGAAATGCAGCATCATACACATAAGGCTTCCATGTACTTGTAATATCTTTTCCGCCTTTGAATACAAAGAAAGGTGGTTTATCCTTACTACTGATGGATTTTGATTTGATCTCAACAATAGTTAGATGATCTTTTTCTTTGAGTAATATATCAACGCGAGCAAATAAATTATCAAAGCGAATGGCTGCCTCAAAGAGTATTACAGAATCTTGTTCGAGTAATTTTGCAGTTTCTTCAAGTGCCTGTTCATTGTCTAATTCTTTTATTTCTATTCCGTCTTTATAATAAGCTTTAGCAAGCGCTGCTATTTGGTAGCCGCCCTCTGCCAGCGCTTGCAAAAACGTATCTTCAGATTTTAAGTTGGAGTATTCAGGCTTGTCACAATAATAAAGCTTTGTGGGACATTCCATCCCTAATTGGAATTTGGACTTTGTTAAATATCGATGAGTCATGGTCAAGTACCTGAAGGCGTTTGGACTATAGGTTATGGTCTCAAGCTATGATAATGCCATACCCGACAAACATTTCCAATTTTTGCTCAATTTCAGGAAAATACTTAAGTGAGCCATTATTTATTACATCATAAATCTGTTTATTAGACGTGGCACCATGGGAAATACCTTCTGGATCATGTGGTTGCCGTTACATAAGATCGACCACAGCGCTGGTTTATAAGTTGCATCTCAGTAATATACTATTTGCCATTTATTTAAAAAGTGATAATGTCTAGCGCTCACTTCTTTTGCCCACCTTTCACAATAAAGAGGCGAAATTTAGTGGCTATTAACTAAGAAGCTAAAATTATAAATAGGCTAATATTTGCACTACGAGGAGATTAATAATGAAATACTTGAACCTTGTACCGGTCTGGCTAATTATACCCTTAATGTTCGCTATAACAGCATTAATAATAATTATTACACCTTCACGACCATTTACCGACCTATTATGGGAGATAGTACCTACACCTGATTCAAGCGCAGAAATAATGCGAACACCTGTACCACACGGCTGGATGGTGACGTATAAAAATCTAGCAAGAAATATTGTGTACATTCCAGATGAAAAACACGAATGGAAAATTAAATAAACGGTAACTCTCTCAATTAGCCTTGGCCTTATTTATCAATGACGAACTTCTAATAATTAACCATGAAAATAAATCCGGGAAACTGCTATAAAGCCTTAATAATTTATTTTTATTTTTTATATATAATAGCAGCTCATTTTGCAATAACTCTGCGGACTTTGAAGCATCTATCGCATCAGATATAGCTTTAAAAAATAAAGCATCTTTTTTATCTTTATTAAAGCTAACTCCATTTATTGCTTCTGTTAACGGACGCATAGAAACTAAAATATTCTCAGATGCACTGTCTATTTTTTCTTGAATTTCTTGAGGTGCATTCAAATGAAAATCTATAATAGTTTTTAAACGCGGAAATGGATTAGTATATGAATTGAAGTTTTTTTGGATTTCTAAGTTATTGCTGAGACATGCTACTGCTATAGAAATGTCAGATAAAACAGCGTTTGCATATTTTGTTATATCACTACTTAAAGTATATGCTTCTTCTAAAATAGCAGATTGTTTATCGATAGACTTAAAATGTTGGTTGACATACGCACCGGCAATGAATGAAATTGCTCCCATCAATAGATGATTCATAATTTCTCCCGTTCAGAATTTACAAAAAAAATATCGATGTATATTAACTCATTGTTATTTATTTGTAATATCAAATAACATATTTAACTATACATTTATCATATTGATAATTACTTATTTTTGTCACATAAAAAACCTCCCCTATCCGAAGCTCCTTTTTAACCGCATCCGGATGCACAATAAACTCCTTATTAATTCGCACCGACCCCATCCCCGACTCCCCATTTTTCCTATCCAATTGCGCCGTCACAGTAAAATTCTCCTTAGTACCCACCCAACTCGCAACAGTCTCCGCACTCTCCTGATCATTAAGCCTGTGAGAAATTAATGTATTCACACAATTCAACATCTGACTCTTAAACGCCACATCTACCCTGTCCAAATCAGCCAACCCTTGCGTGCCAAAAACGGCATGCACACCCTTACCTCTCCCCATATTCACAAGATTCAACACCTGCTCACCAGCGAATACGGAGAACTCGTCGAACACTGTAAAAATCCTTTTTTTATAATCCCCATCGATCACCGCCTTGAGATCGTTAATCACCAACTTCCCCAGTACTTTTGAAAAGCTCGGAAACCGTAACGCAGGCAACGCAAAATAGACAACCGCATCCTGCTCAATCACATCAAGCAGTGTAAAAGTATCAGTATTTTTATCGAAATATTTTCCCAATTCCGAGTAGATTAAAATATTAAGGTGCGCCTGTAACCCTGTAATATCATCCCGGTCATACTGCTCAAGACTTTTGACTCGTCTCATTAAACGGTCATCATCCACTTCTCGCGCCAGTATGATCAGTTCATCATAATTTAGACATTCAACCACTCTTTTCAAATCAAAACTTTTCCCTGATCGCAAGAGCACTTCAAATGTTGCTTGCAAATAATCTTCTGCGATTGAGCGATAATGATCACTCGACCATTCATCTTTCAAACTGATGATCTTGTCCTTAAGCTCCGTATGGCCACCATTTGACAACGGATCGTATGGTAAATAATTGCCGCAATTGAACCCAAAAAATTTTCGGTTGTGTTTTTCAGCCAGATTCATCAACCATTCAATGTTTGCCGGATCAGGCTTCCCATCAACAATAATCAATGGATAACCTTTCATAATCGCTCGCTGATAAAATCGTCTTAGCGTGATTGTTTTACCACTCCCTGTTGTACCCAACACCAGTAATACCTGATTGATATACCAGTCTGGAATTGTCACGCACTTGCCCGTGTATTTTGATACACCCAATACGGTCGCATCGTAATCCGTGTCTTTGATTTTTGCTAAAGCGATCCTCGCCTCTTTATCGCTAATTTCCGACGTGACGATATGCTTACCTTTTTTCAGAGCCTGCATTTCATTTTGATAGGGCTGATTCGGCATCAAATCAATGACACTCAGAACGGCTGTAAAAAACGGTGAAAGACCGAGAATAAAGGTAATTTTGATACTATTTAAAATCTGCCAGTAATTTCCAAAAATCAGTGACTGCCAAAAATTTTTATTGAATTGCCAGCCTGATAAAAGTATCTGATTAAAATCACCAATCCATAAAATAAATACTGCCGGAAATGTAATACCAATTATAAGAATTATTTCCCGACTTACAGTAAAACGTCTCGCGCCAATCCAGCAAAGCAATGAAACAATCATAATAGGCGTCTGCCAGATACCACTGACTATTATCACCAGTACTCGCAAACATTCCTTGGGATGCGCATTCACATAATCATCAAATCGCTCACTCAACATTTAAAAAATCATCCAGTCTGAAAATTTTAATGAATGGCATTTTGGCTGACAAAGCAGCCAAGCTCGGCATGACAGACCGCGCACAGTAATACCAGACCTCTTTAACTGTCAGCTGCGTACAATAATCACGTAGGATTTTCTCGACCTTGTGCCTTGCCTTAACGCTGATCTCAACTTCGATCGCTACTTTTTTGCCGTCTGGAAAATGTAATATTCCATCAGCAACATGGCCTTTCTTTCCCAATCCATTGCTAAACTTTTCCTGCAGCAATCGCCGTTCACTGATCCATTCCGCATCGGGATATTTTTTGCGCAGCTTCAGATAGACGTATATTAATGCCGCATGATGTCGATACTGCCCGACAGTAATCCCATCAATCGGTGGTAAATCAGTGAAGGTTGCACCCTTGTTTGTAAGACTATAAATTCGATGACGACTGTTTAAGACAGAACAATACCTCACCAAATTTTCATTAATCAGACGTTCTATCAATCGGTACATCCACGTCTTTTTTAATTCAAACCGCACCATCAACTGGGCAATATCACAATACCCAAACTCGTTTATAAATCTCAAAATCTCTTCATCTCTCTCAGTCAAAATCATAAATTCTTTTTACACCCTCCATCATTGAGATAGCCACTCGCCACCGGCTCCTGACCATCCAATTATGTTACGAAGTAAGTGGATGGTGAGGAGCCGGTGGCGAGT
>DATIJV010000128.1:0-19884 GCA_035478255.1 Gammaproteobacteria bacterium | reverse complement strand
TCTTGCGTCGATCTTGAAACGTTTCTCAATCGCAAAAACTCGACGTACAAAGCAAGTACGCCTGCGTTTTTGCTCAATCGAAAACGTTTCAATATCTCGCAATCTGAGCGCCGCACTCTGAAAAACTTACTTTACAGTGTAAGTGTACTAGTGCTCGCAATAATAGCTAAATTACCTTTTTTCTCTAACCAGCTTTTCCGATCTTGCGCGCGTTTTTTAGCAAGCAGCATATCGAGCATTTTGTCTGTATTATCATCCGATGCAATAGTCAATTGAACAAGCCGGCGTGTATCAGGATCCATCGTGGTTTCACGCAATTGCAAAGGATTCATTTCGCCCAATCCTTTAAAACGAATCACATGAATTTTTCCTTTTTTATTTTCTGCCGCAATGCGATCAAGGATGCCTTTTTTTTCTGCATCATCCAATGCGTAAAAAATTTCTTTACCATGATCGATGCGATAAAGCGGCGGCATGGCAACATAGACATGTCCCGCTGAAACAAGAGATCTGAAATGTTTGAAAAACAACGCGCATAAAAGCGTTGCGATATGTGCGCCATCTGAATCAGCATCGGCTAAAATACAAATTTTCCCATAACGTAAATTCGTCAAATCGCTATGTCCCTGTCCCGGCTCAATCCCAATTGCAACAGAAATATCATGCACTTCTTGCGAAGCCAGTACTTGCGTAGATTCAACTTCCCAGGTATTCAGAATTTTCCCGCGCAACGGCATGATCGCCTGAAACTCCCGGCTGCGCGCTTGCTTTGCCGAGCCGCCAGCTGAATCGCCTTCGACTAAAAATAATTCCGTGCGCTGCACATCCTGCAAGGAGCAATCCACCAACTTCCCAGGCAGCGCAGGGCCTGCAGTGACTTTTTTACGAACCACAGTTTGTGCAGCTTTCATGCGTTTTTGTGCATTAGCAATAGCTAAATTCGCCAAAGCTTCGCCGACTGTCACATTTTGATTAAGCCATAAACCTAATGTATCTTTCACAACACCTGAAACAAAACTCGCGCATTCACGCGAAGATAAACGTTCTTTTGTTTGTCCGGCAAATTGCGGATCATGCAGCTTGACTGAAATAATATGCGCACAACGTTCCCACACATCTTCGGGCGCAAGCTTAACACCGCGCGGTAATAAATTTCGAAATTCACAAAACTCACGCAATGCTTCGAGCAACCCGAGACGAAACCCATTGACATGTGTTCCGCCTTGCGGAGTTGGAATTAAATTCACATAACTTTCTGCAACAACTTCACCTTCTTCCGGCAACCACAGCGCTGCC
Organism: Gammaproteobacteria bacterium; assembly: GCA_035478255.1. Taxonomy (GTDB): domain Bacteria; phylum Pseudomonadota; class Gammaproteobacteria; order DSM-16500; family DSM-16500; genus DATIJJ01. The sequence continues at coordinate 18,588 of DATIJV010000128.1, read as the reverse complement.
CAATCGACAGTTTCTGTATTTCCCACAAATGAACCGACAAACGGCTCAGCAGGAATACATTCGACCTGCCCAACAGCTTCCATTAAATAATTGGGTAAGCCATTTTCATAAAACCATTCTTCTGTTTCCCCTGTGTGTTCATCATGAAATGAAACATGTAAACCGGGACACAACACGGCTTTTGCACGCAAAGTGTATTTTAATTTGCTGACAGCAAATCGTGCGGAATCAAAATATTTTTCATTCGGAAAAAAACGAATACTGGTTCCCGTTTCGCGTTTATTCGCTGTACCAATTTTTTTGAGCTCAGATGATTTTTCACCATTTTGAAACTGAATTTGATAAATATTTCCATCGCGTTTAATTTTTACGTCTAATAATTTTGACAACGCATTGACAACTGAAATTCCCACGCCGTGCAAACCGCCGGAAAAACGATATTGTTTGTTAGAAAATTTTGCGCCGCTATGCAGCTTCGTCAAAATCAATTCAACGCCACTCAATCCTTCTTCGGGATGAATATCGACTGGCATGCCGCGTCCATTGTCAGTCACTTCAAGCGAGCCATCTTTGTATAAAATCACTTCCAGGGTAGATGCGTGGCCTTCCATTGCTTCATCGACGCTGTTGTCAATGGCTTCGCGCGCAAGATGATTGGGATTTGTTGTATCGGTATACATACCAGGACGCCGCCGCACCGGTTCCAGGCCGCTTAAGACTTCGATTGATTCTGCGTTATACTGATTTGTTTTCATCAATTAATTTTTCCAGTTCTTTAATTTTTTCTTCCAGTTTTTCAATTTTTTTACGGCTGCGCGCAAGCACTTTGGTTTGCGCATCAAATTCATCACGCGTTACCAAATCTAATTTTGAAAATGCATTGGCAAGGACAATATGAAAATTTTTTTCTATATCTTTTTTTAGAAGCTGTAAATTCTTCGGCAAGGCTTCAGATAATTTTTTGCTGAGATCATTCAAAAAATTTAATTTGTCCATATATACCTTAATTTATTCTGCGGTGGGCACGGCTGAAAAGCGCCTTTGCCCACCCTACATTTTTCCGCCTTACGGCATTAATTCTTCCCGCATAAATTCAGGCAGCGCAAAAGCTGCTTTATGCATATCCAGATTATAATATCCGGTAATAAATGTTTTATTAAAAATATCTTTTTCACGCGGTCTTTTGATTGTTCCTTCCTTGATAGCCATCATTGCTGCACGCCAGCCTGAAACAAAATGAGGCTGCGGGAAATTTAATGGCAAAATATCTTGAAATCCAGCATTCTTAAGTTGTTGCTGAGTATTTTTTAAAGCGGACAAATTAAATGATGATTCACAGATTTGAACAAGCAAGCCTTCAGCGCGCAATGCATTGATGCAATGCTGAAAATCGATTTTATCGGCAAGATCGCCAATAATCAACACATCCAGCGAATCTTTTTCTGCTTGCAAGAGGAATTCATTGATATGACCTGAAAAATATTTCACCCGTGAATCAGAATGCTCTGAGCCCTCAATTTGCCACACAGTATTCACTGTATCATGCCGCAGAATTTCTGGAGTAATGCCTCCATCCAGATCATTCCAGATGGCGATTGTCTCAGGTTTGCGATGAGCAAAGAGAGGGGTATGCGCCATCATTTCACGATAAATAAGCTCGTCCTGATCAAATAAAGATTCTGACATATTCAAAAACTCCTGAGAAAATTATTCTAAATTTTAGGATTATTGCCCATTCTGACGCAAAATAAGCGCACACTCAAATGTATTTCTGTTAAACTTCCCCACATGAAAAAAAATAGACTGATTATTGCAACGCGCGAAAGTCCTCTCGCACTTTGGCAGGCTAATTGGGTCAAAATCCAGCTTGAAGCACTGCATCCTACTCTTTCCATAGAATTGCTGGGGCTGACGACCACAGCCGACAAATTATTGTCCGTTCCACTCTATAAAACTGGCGGCAAAGGATTATTTGTCAAAGAGCTGGAAGAAGCCTTGCTTGCCAAAAAAGCAGATATCGCGGTCCATTCCATGAAAGATGTTCCGATGGACTTGCCCCCTGATCTTTGTATTCCCGTTATGTGCGAACGCGAAGATCCACGCGATGCGTTTGTTTCTAATGAATATACTTCCCTGACTGATTTGCCAGAAAATGCTGTGGTTGGCACTTCCAGTTTGCGCCGCCAAAGCCAAATACTGGCAGCACGGTCTGATCTGCAATCAAGTTTTTTGCGCGGCAATGTCAATACTCGGCTAGAAAAGCTGGACCAAAAAAACTATCACGCAATTATTTTGGCTGCGGCAGGATTAAAAAGATTAGGCTTGGGCTCGCGCATCCGTTCATTTCTACCCATCGATGAAATGCTACCTGCTGCGGGACAAGGTGTGTTAGGCATTGAATGCCGAACAAATGATGAAGAAATTCTCGCTTTAATTTCCCCTTTAAATAATCTGCAAAGTATTCAATGCGTTACTGCAGAACGTGCTGTCTGTCGATATTTGCAGGGAGGTTGTCATGTACCGATTGCAGCGTATGCAGAAAAAATCGACAATCAATTAAGACTTCAAGCGCTTGTTGCGACGGCGAAAGGGGATAGAATCATTCGTTCAAATGCAGCAGATAATCCTGCCCAGGCTGAAACCTTAGGCATCCGGGTTGCAAAAGACTTATTACGGCAAGGCGCACAATCACTCCTGGATACACTCGCGTGAAACCACTTGAAAATTTTTCTGTATTAATCACACGTCCTGGCCAGCAAGGAAAAATTCTTTGTGATGAAATTACATCTCGCGGCGGACAGGCTTTATATTTTCCAACGATTGAATTTGCACCCCCGCTTGATTCACCTGAGATCAAAGAATTAGAACCATATGACTGGATTATTTTTATAAGCCCGCACGCGGTAAAATGCAGTCGGAACTTTATTCATCGCATTTCTCCCAAAACACAATTCGCCGCCCCTGGTGCAGGAACTGCTCAAGCATTGCGCGAGGAAGGTCTTCAGAAAGTGTTCTATCCTGAAAAAGACTGGAGCAGCGAAGGATTGCTCGCCTTGCCTTGTTTTCAAAACCCGTCTCATCAAAAAATATTGATAGTGCGCGGGGAAGGCGGCCGTGATTTACTGACTCAAACACTGGTCGAACGAGGAGCAAACGTCGAGGATTTGATTGTCTATCGACGAATTGTACCGACTTCTGTTAATTTAGATTTCTATCTTGCGTTATTACAACAGCAAAAGATCGATATAATAGTATGCACATCAGGCGAAAGCCTGCATAATTTATTAAAGATCATTGAAACGAATTATCATGCGTTTTTATTTAAAATCAGGCTGATTGTCGGAAGCAGAAGACTGGAAGCCTTAGCAAAAACATTAGGTTTTCAACAGGCTTTTTTAGCAGAAAATGCAAGTCATCATGCAATTATTAAAGCCTTGTATTTTTTAAAGGAGAAGAAGATGACTGTCAATAACGAAATTGAACAAACTAATACATCACCTAAAAAACCGCGTTTGTTTTGGGCGAACATGGGAATTTTATTAGCGGGTGCTGCGACAGGTATTTTTATCGCAGCATTATTATGGGCAAATTATACATTGCTGGGAATCAACAATCATTTTGCTAATGCACTGACTTTTCTCCAGAACAATTTAGATGAATCTAAAAACAAAATGACTGATGCAGAAAAAATAGCAATGACAACACAGCAATCGCTTCAGCAAACCAATGAAACACTGAAAACGCAAACGCAAATCATCACAGACCTTCAAAAAACTCAAAAAAACAATAAAGATGATTATTTAGCTCAGGAAGCGCTTTATTTAATTAAATTAGCGAATGATAGTTTGCAATACGAAAACAATGTTCCGCTGGCCATAAAATTAGTTCAATCAGCCGATCAGGATATTGCGAAATTATCTGATCCGAAAGTTTATCCAGTGCGCGAAGCCATCGCCGTCGATCTTGTCGCATTACAAAGCGCGCCGCAAGTTGATGTTGCAGGTTTATATGTGCGCTTGTCTGCTATATCGGAACAAATAGATAAATTATCCATGAAAACACAGCTATTAACTTCATCCTCCGCCGTTTCTGCTGATACAAATAATGAAACATTATCCTGGTGGCGCCGCGGTTTAAACTCCATCGAGCAGGCTTTGCAGCGCATCATCATTGTTCGAAAAAATGTGCCGAATGTACCGCCGTTTATTGCGCCCGATCAAAAAATATTTTTATATCAAAATTTACAGGCGGAATTGGAAAAAGCACAATGGGGATTACTGCATCATCAACAAGAAATTTATCGTTTGAGTTTATTGACAGCAAGCAACTGGATCAAGCAATATGCTGACTCGAGCTCATCTGTTACCGCCCAAATATTACAAAATTTGCAGCAATTACAGTTAATAGACATTCATCCAAGCGTGCCGAACTTAAATAATTCACTGCAGGCATTACAAAATTATTCGAGCAATCTAAACGCCTAGTGGAGAAATCAATGCGAAGATTTATTGTATTTATTATCATATTAATTCTTTCCGTGTGGCTGGGATTGCAAATCGCACAAGATCCTGGTTTGGCATTATTGACTTACCATAATTGGTCAGTGGAAATGCCGCTGTGGTTTGCTGTGTTAAGTTTAATTGCACTGATGGTCGTGCTCTATCTGATCGTCCGGTTTTTTGACAGCATTGATCATTCATTTTATCGCTGGAAAAGCTGGCTGCGTTTTCGCCGAAAAAATAAAGCCTGCAGCAAAACCAATCGCGGTCTTCTGGAATTAATCGAAGGCCATTGGAAAAATGCAGAAAATTATTTGCTGGAAGGGATTGATCAATCAGATGCGCCTTTAATTAATTATTTAGCTGCGGCTAAAGCTGCGCATGAATTGGGGGCTTATGATAAGCGTGATAAATATTTACATCAGGCACATAATCTGGCACCGCAAGCCGATGTGGCGATTGGCTTAACGCAAGCACAATTGCAGTTTGATCAAGGACAACTGGAACAGGCGCTTGCAACATTAAATCATTTACGCACCATCGTTCCTTTGCATCCTGTCGTGTTAAAATTGCTGGAAAAATTATATGTACGCCTCGCGGACTGGAAAAATTTACTCACATTAATTCCAGCGCTGCGTAAAGCAAAAATATTTACGCCGGACCAGCTGGATCATTTAGAACAAAATATTTATCAGGAATTAATGATTGCAGCTTCCAGTAAACTGGATAGTTTGAAAAATTTACGTGAATTTTGGATGACTGTGCCGCGTCGATTACAAAAAAATCCACGTATTGTTTATTTTTATACTGAACACTTGCTGCATTATCCTGAGGCGGCCAATGAAGCGGAAGAACTCATTAACAAAACAGTGAAAAAATCGTGGGATAGTGATTTGGTAAAAGTATATGGACAAATTGTTTCAACCCATCCGAAAAAACAATTGAGCATTGCTGAACGATGGTTAAAATTATATCCGCATCAAGCAATGTTATTATTAACATTAGGACGTTTATGTTTGCGTTGTCAATTATGGGGAAAAGCCCGCACTTATCTGGATGACAGTTTAAAATTGGCAATTCTTCCTGAAACGTATATTGAATATGGAAAATTGTTTGAGCAGTTAGGAGATATGTCCGCCGCTGCAGAAAATTATCGATTAGCCAATGAAACATAATATTATTTTTGCGGGAACACCGCAGTTTGCAGTCAGCATTTTAAATGCATTAATTCATGCAGGACATTCGATAAAAGCAGTGTATACGCAGCCGGACCGTCCTGCAGGAAGAGGGCGTAAATTAACACCGAGTCCCGTGAAAGAGTTAGCGCTCGAACAGAAAATTCCGATTTTTCAGCCAATTTCATTGCGTGATGAGCGAGAGCAGCAAATTCTTGCATCGCTTAATGCTGACGTGATGATCGTGGTGGCATATGGTTTACTGCTGCCAGAAGCTGTTTTGCAAGCGCCGAAATATGGCTGCATCAATGTGCATGCTTCTTTGTTACCGCGCTTTCGTGGTGCAGCGCCTATTCAGCGCGCTATTTTGGCGGGCGATGAAACAACAGGCGTAACAATCATGCAAATGGATAAAGGATTAGATACAGGTGATATGTTGAATAAGCTGGAATGCCGAATTCGTTCTGACGATACGAGCGCGGTCCTGCATGACCAATTAGCAGCACTGGGAGCTAAAGCATTATTAAAAACATTAGATCATCTCGATGCGATTGTTTCTGAAAAACAAAATAATCATTTGGCAACTTACGCGCATAAAATTTCAAAAGAAGAAGCAGAAATTGACTGGAAGATTTCCACTGAAGAAATTGATAGAAAAATTCGAGCGTTTAATCCATGGCCTGTTGCCTTCACACATAACGCTGAACATCTTGTACGAATCTGGAAAGCAGAAATGTTAGCGCAGCCTGTTTTTTCAGAACCCGGAAAAATCGTGCAATTATCGAGACAGGGAATTGATGTCGCAACAGGCAATGGAATATTGCGTTTGCTGCAAATTCAATTATCAGGCGGAAAAATTTTATCTGCGGCGGATGTTTTTAATTCCAAAGCGCATATTTTCGGTGTGGGAAATATTTTAACATGAACATTCGTGCAGCAGCAGCGATTATCCTCTGTGATGTATTATCAGGAACGTCCCTCTCTGATACACTTCCCAAACACAGCGCAAAATTTAAAGATGCACGCGACCAGGCATTTTTACACGCTTTATGTTACGGTGTGTGCCGCTGGTATTTTCGCTTAGCCGCTTTGTTAAACACATTATTGGACAAACCCATCAAGGAAAAAGATCAGGATATTTATTGCTTATTACTTGTGGGATTGTATCAACTCATGGAAATGCGCGTGCCGCCGCATGCAGCCATCGCAGAAACCGTTAATGCGGCAAAAGCTTTAAAAAAAATATGGGCAAAAGGCTTAGTCAATGCAGTATTACGTCATTATCAACGCCGCTTGCCGGAATCAAGTTCATCCGATACAAAAGATTTATCAGTAATTTATTCCCATCCCGCGTGGATGATTGAAATGGCAAAAAAAGATTGGCCTCTCGATTGGCAAGATATTTTAGCCGCTAACAATCAACATCCGCCTTTTTCATTGCGCGTTAATCAGAAAAAAATTTCGCGAGAAAAATATATTGAGAAATTGAAAGATGCGGAAACACAAGTGATTGCAGAAACGGAAGGAGGAATAACTTTATTAAAACCTTGCGATGTCACAGAGTTGCCGGGATTTTCAGAAGGAGAAATTTCTGTGCAAGATGGTGCGAGCCAACTTGCAGCAGGATTACTGTCAGTCCAGCCAGGCCAGCGCGTGCTAGATGCCTGTGCTGCTCCTGGCGGCAAAACAACTCATATTCTTGAATTAGCCAGTCCGCTTCAGAAAATGATTGCGATTGATCATCATCAGGAACGCTTGAATTCAATCAGGGAAAATCTTGAAAGACTGCATTTGACAGCCGATTTGATTTGTGCGGATGCGGGGAATGTTCCAGCATGGTGGGATGGTGTATTATTTGACCGCATTCTGCTGGATGCGCCTTGCTCTGCCAGCGGCGTCATTCGCCGTCATCCAGATATTAAACTATTACGGAACGCAGAGGATATTTCACGACTCGCTAAAGAACAATCCCGATTGCTGGAAAATTTATGGACAGTACTGAAACCCGATGGATTACTTGTTTATGCGACCTGTTCTGTTTATGCTTTGGAAAATACGGAAATCTTGACGGCTTTTATTGCTGCACATCAAGATGCGAAAGAAGAAAAAATTAAAACTGATTGGGGCAAGGAATGTATAATTGGACGGCAAATCTTGCCGGGAATGCACGGCATGGATGGCTTTTATTTTGCTGTTTTAAAGAAGAGGTAATTTGTCATGCGCATTGAATATGATATTAAGCTTGATTTTAAAGATGTTTTGATTCGACCTAAAAGAAGCGTTTTAAAATCAAGATCGGAAGTGAGCCTGGAACGTGAGTTTCGTTTTAGAGATTCTGGAACGTCCTGGCGTGGTGTGCCAATTATTGCTGCCAATATGGACCACACGGGTACGTTTGCAATGGGTATGGCTTTGGCTGAACATGGATTACTGACAGCCATGGATAAATTCCATGAGCCGAACCACTGGCAGGAATTCGCAGAAAAACATCCGGCAGCATTTTCTTCTGCTTTTGTATCGATTGGAATTTCTGAGCATGAATTTGAGAAATTACAGCGTGTTATGCAAGTCGCAAACGTTTCCATGATTTGTCTCGATGTGGCGAATGGTTACACAGAACGCTTCGTGAAATTTCTCGAACGCCTGAGAAATACTTATCCTGATAAAGTCATCATGGCAGGCAATGTGGTGACAGGAGAAATGGTCGAAGAATTAATTTTATCAGGCGCAGATATTGTAAAAATCGGCATTGGGCCCGGTTCAGTTTGTACAACACGAGAAAAAACAGGCGTCGGTTATCCGCAATTGTCCGCTATTATTGAATGTGCTGACGCGGCGCATGGTTTGGGCGGACATGTGTGTGCGGATGGCGGATGCACGTCACCGGGAGATGTTGCAAAAGCATTTGCAGCGGGCGCGGATTTTGTGATGTTAGGCGGAATGTTTTCAGGCCATGATGAATGTTTAGGCGAAATTATCGAAGAAAATGGCAAAAAATTTAAGCGTTTTTATGGGATGAGCTCCTCGGAAGCAATGGAAAAATATCATGGGAGTGTAGCCGAATATCGTGCGAGCGAGGGACGATCGGTGAATGTGCCGTATCGCGGGCCAGTCAAAAATACAGTGTTGGATATTTTGGGTGGAATTCGTTCGACTTGTACGTATGTGGGAGCACAGCGGCTGAAAGAACTCTCTAAACGTACGACTTTTATTCGAGTGAGCCAGCAAATGAATGAGAGTTTTATGTCATATACAACAGTAAAATAGAAACTTCTATGCTAATACATATACATATCTTCACCGAAGGCCATTGTGATACCATCACATTTGATAATCAAAGAGCAATGCAAGAGCTTTTCGACTATATTACGGCTACGTATCAAACTGAGTTAGCTGCTGCAATGATACATTCAATAAAAGATCGTGTGGATTTTGAGGTTTATGAAATCACTACGCTAGAAAGCGCACGGATTGATCGTGATATGTATTTACCTCTCCTATCAAATAAACCATCAAAAAATAACAGTGAATCGGATGACGATGAGTTTAGCACATCAACAAGCATACCTGGCCTGAGTAAATTTGACCTCCATGGAAGCGAGAAGTACTGGGAAAGCAAATTTGGTGAACTTAAAGCACCGCAAGTATCGCAGTTGTTAGCATTTTTAGCACAACCTATTCCTGATCTTGTTAATGCTAGAAAGTTATTAACTAACATCAAAACCATCACATTAAATTCAGCAGAAATCACGCCGCGGATATTACACAATTTTTGGTTAGCTCTCTGTGGCAATACTAGCCTGCAGAAAATTAATAGTGATCTAAATGATGAAGGACTCTATGCTGTCATTAAAGCAATGCTACAATATAATGAAACAGCATCTTTGCATGGAATAGCAGCGCAACTGTTAGAGACAACAACAAACAATTCTGCAATATACGAAGAAAATGGTTTTGAGAATTATGATTTTCAACCCATTCTTTATGCCATGTCGCTCAGTTTTAAACTACGAATCAATCTCGCTGCCGAAAGTTACGAAGCCTTACACGAACCAGTTGCTGCAATCATTACCGCTCTAAATCGTAAATATGCATTTGATCTTTATACTCCGCCATTGCAATCCTTTAAGTCAACCCTTCTTGATAAAGATTTACCTGTAAGAATAGAAATTTATCAAACGCTACTGTCTGATGTTCCTGATAAGGAAAAGATTTGTGACAACCTTATTGAGAAAATCCAAGACGAAAAACAGTGTCGCTGGCTCAGATATTGTATTTCCTGTGCTTCTGCAGGAGAGGAAATTTTTGACGGGGATGGAATTGTGAATCTCTCTGAACACTTAGAACATGAAAAAACATGTTTAGTATCTCATCTGCGCTTTTCTCAACAAGCACAATTCACATTATATCCCAGTAGCGATCACAACCCGCGTGATATTCGCTTGTTATTCTTGATACGAGATCTTGAAATCGCGCTGACACTGCATGGTATCCAACCCAATACCAAATTAGCGACGACTGATGCACCCGTTGGGCAGTATGTTAGTTTTCGTCAGCAACTTTTAAATGGTACTTATGTTGCTGGAGATGCAGATGCAGATCTACTCCAAGAGCTCAATATGGCACGATTAGCTTCCCCAAATTATCTATTTTTAAAAGATAGAACTCCCAATGAGATTTATCAAAAAATGTTGCATTCAAAAACGCCAGAAGGTGTTGTTGCACTGTTAGATCATTGCTGTAAACAACATCAAGATGACTTTATTAAGCAGTTAATACAAAATTTAATTCGAGAAATTACTACTAAAAAACTCACGATTCCAGACATATTACAGGCATTTGATGTAATGCTTTTAAAACTACATGATAGCTTCTATCTGATTGACGATAAATTATTAGGAATTTCATATTGTTTTGATGCAGCTTTTGCACCAGAACGTGCTGCACTGGTTGCAGCTGGTATATCGCCTGTCGCTGCTACTCAAACTGCAACACAAGTTGCACAGTTTGAAGAAGTTAAGGTTCATCTACCAACAGGCGAAAATAAAGAAAAAGCGCATGAGGCACGATTAAAACTGTTTCCTCCTATGCAAAATTCAACGTCGACTCCATCAGTGTCATCAGTTAGCACAATGTATTCACCAGAATCAACAAGAAGCAGAACACCGGCTCCTGCAACAGGACAATATTCAGAATCGGATGAGCGCCAATATATAGACTCCCCACAGAAAAAACCTGTAAAAAAACCTGGGCCACATTTTCGCCGTCCTGGAACGTAGAATTTGATGGCTTTTCATAATAATTTCTTTCAAATTTTTTTAAAACGAAACCTTGAATAATAAAATGAAATGTTTTACCATCACGCTTCCTTCTATCCGAAATTCAGGAAGCCTGGATAGATGTCATCCTCTTCACCTCAAGATCACCCCGGACGAGAATATCCATCAACACACTGAAATAAAAATTTTTATTGTGTTGCTGCACCCGTATTAAAAAATAACAATATCAGGAGTACATCATGTTTAAAAAATTATTCGTTGCAAGTGCTGTTTTTATAACATCTTCTTCTTTTGCTTTGGCTGCTGCTGGCGCTCCTTACTTGGGCGCAAGTTTAGGCGTTGTCGATAATACCTCAACAAATAATAATTTCCGCGGCATGCCGCTGACCGTTAGCGCAGGTTATGGTGCGACCGTGAGTCAAAGCTTATATCTGGCGGGTGAATTGTTTGGTGTGATTGGCACAGCAAACTTGGACAACAATGCGATGATGGGCAGTGTTAAAACGACTTATGGCTACGGCGCGAGCTTTATTCCCGGTGTTATGCTGAGCGATCACACCATGACTTATGCACGAGTTGGAGTTGTAAAAAGCCGCTTCACTAACTTCAACAAAACCGTAACCGGTGGACAGTTAGGCTTGGGTTTACAGACTAGCATAACGCAAAACTGGGATTTACGTGGTGAATATGACTATACTGCATATAACAAATTCAGCGGGATTTCTACAAAAGCGGATGCGTTCAATATGGGTTTGGTTTATAAATTTGAATAATCTGTAATGTATACTGGCGTGTCATCAATAGATGACACGCTCTGCATAAGGCTGTAAAATTTGGCATATATCCATTACAAGGAAGTCGCATATGTTCAAAAAAATTAGAATCTCAGTTGCAGTTTTATTCATGACCTCCAACGCAGCATGGGCCAATCTCATGGTTCCTTATTTCGGCGGTGAAGTTGGTTATGACATGGGTAAATGGAAAATCAAAGATGTCGCCAGCAGCAAAAGCACCGCAAACGCAAACGGTGTGTTTGGTGGTTTGTTTGCAGGCTTGAGATGGAACCTGGCATCACACTTTATCGTCAATACCGAAATTTTCGGCAATGAAAGTTCAACCAGCACAAGCAATCGCACAATCAATATTACAGGTGGCGGCACTTCGCAAGCCAAGCTTCGCATGAAATACAGTTATGGCGGAAGTCTTTTGCCGGGATTCAGGTTTAATAATGCAGGCATGATTTATCTGCGCGCAGGAATAATCCGTTCACAATTTGATTTACATCAAAGCATACCGCCAGCGGGTGCCGGGTCAGTCTGGAGCAAAAATAACGTAGCAGGCGGACAATTTGGTGTAGGCGTACAAGGCGATCTTGATGGTGCATGGGGAGCACGCGCTGAATATGACTATGTCACATACAATTCGTTTACCGCTTTTGGCAATACAATTACTGCGCGAGACAATCAATTCAAAATAGGTGTCTTATATAATTTTTGCTAATGAGACACTCGACCGGAGGATAACTTAAGTGAAAAAAATTAAAATAACAACATTAATATTTGCAAGTGTTGTAGCCGCAAAAGCTGCGGCAGTCGCTCCCTTGCCGATGGGATGGTATCTGGAAGTCAATGGAGGCGGTTCAAAAATCACAGATGTGAGCTACGTATCAGGCAGCTCGATCACCACCTCTGGAATAGGCTGGAATGCAAATGGCGGCTACAAGTTTATGCCATTTTTTGCGGCAGAAGCGGGCTACATCCAGTATGCAAGCACCTCTTCAAAATTAGCTGGCAACAAAGTAGCGACAGCGACTTATTATTCGTATGAGGGCGCGGCCAAAGCATTATTACCTATTGGCGATACGGGTGCAGAATTTTTTGCAAAATTAGGTATAGCGCATTTGCATTCGAAAGTGAAATCGACCCAGTTTGCTAGAAATAATGGGATTCCAGTTTCTACAGGAACAAACAATGTCAATGGACTTTTTTTTGGGCTGGGTGCTGATTATTCTTTTATCCCAAATGCGGCGGCCAATATTCAATGGCAAAGAGCAAAAGGAAATAGTAAAACCGGAACATTGAATTTATATTCGGTTGGTTTGAGTTATTTGTTTGGTTAATCAGACTGTTTTTACTGGGAATTAGCACTTAAGTTGATGATTAATAATGAATTTTTCCACAGAAACCGAGGAAAATCGGGTTTTTGGGCAAATTTTTCAGGAATTGTTTTATTAATCAATAAGTTGCGTGGATTTCCCGTCACTATCACGCATTATCAAAATCAAAACTCATCACTTCATTAATACAGTTTGCATTCAACGCAATCATAACAAGTCGATCTATTCCCAATGCAACACCTGCACATTCTGGCAATCCTGCATCAAGTGCTGCTAAAAAATTTTCATCAAGCGGCACATCATCCAGAATATTATTTTTTTTCCGAACCAGTAAATCATTTTCAAAACGTTTGCGCTGCTCTGTTGAATTTTGTAACTCATGAAATCCATTCGCCAGTTCATGACCTTTAAAATATACTTCAAAACGCGATGCGACGGGTGGAATTTCTTCATAACGAATTTTTGCTAATGCAGCTTGGCTGATTGGAAAATCATACAAAAAAAGAGGGCGTTCCTCTGCTATTTTAGGTTCAATGCAGTGAGTGAACAATAATGCCAGCAACATATCACACTCTGCTGTTTCCTGTTTAAATGCAATTTGAATATGATGATCTGCAGCACACTGAATTAATTCTTGTCTACTGGCAGTATGCGGATCCACTCCCAGAAATTTTTCAAATAACTTTGCGTAAGTCACACGTTCTGCGGGAAATGTTTTCAAAATAGTTTGTAACAATTCATCCATTTCATTCATTAAATCGTGATGATCAAAACCAATCCGATACCACTCAAGCATAGTAAATTCAGGATTATGAATGCGTCCCAGATCACCTTGTCGAAATGCTTTGCAAATTTGAAAAATAGAGCCGGATCCAAAAGCCAGTAAACGTTTCATTGCATATTCTGGCGAGGTTTGCAGGTAAACTGTCTGTTCAGGCGCATTATTTTTTTTAAAAATGGCAGGGATTCCAACAACATGCGGATCTGTGACTGTTGCATGTGACAATAAAGGCGTATCAACTTCCAAAATGTTTCGATCTCTAAAAAAAACTCTAATTTGCTGAATAATCTCAGCGCGTTTTTTTAATGCAGAAAATGTTGCTGTGGGCTGCCAATTTATCATGCTTATTCTTTCACGCGCGAAACGTAGTCGCCTGTGCGTGTGTCTACTTTAATCAGTTCGCCTTCGGCAACAAACAATGGCACGCGAACAACTGCACCGGTTTCGAGTTTAGCCGGCTTACCGCCGCCGCCTGAAGTGTCACCGCGCACTCCCGGATCAGTCTCCGTAATTTTTAAGATCACAAAGTTAGGCGGCGTCACCGCCAACGGCGCGCTGTTCCATAAAGTTAATATGCAATCTGTTTGTTCTTTCAGCCATAATTTGCTGTCACCGACCGATGCGGCATTCATAGAAAATTGCTCGAAGGAAGATTGACACATGAAATGCCATTCATTCCCATCGTTATAAAGATATTGTGCGTCTATTTCTGTGACATCCGCAGCTTCCAATGTATCGCCGGATTTATACGTGCGTTCAACCACGCGGCCGGTTTTCAAATTGCGTGTTTTGATTCGATTAAATGCCTGGCCTTTTCCAGGTTTGACAAATTCGTTATCAATGATGACGCAAGGATCATTATCAATCACTACTTTCATTCCACCGCGAATTTCACTTGTTGAATAAACACCCATTTTGCTCTCCTTTGTAGGGGAGATATCATACTCGCTTGTTTGAAATATTCCAAACAGGCATCTTTCTTAAAATTGTGCACAGGTTAAAATGAGAACATATTTTTGATGGATGTTTTATTTGACTCGAATATCTTCTTCAAAATCAAAGCAACCCGTTGAATAATTTGATTATTTCTAAAGATAGCCTTGGCTTAGAAAAAAATCTCTACAACTCTGCCCCCAACTTGCTGGTAACTTAGTCACAGACTTATCCACAGAATATATCCTACTTGAAGCGCGGCTTGGGGGGAGAATATTCTGCCGGTTTTATTGGATCGAAACCCGTATCTGCAAACAGACCAAAATATTTAAACACTGAAGTCTTTCTATTTTTTATCTCAGAAATAAAAAAATCAGTCCAGGAAGCATCACGCCCAACAAACAAACCGTCAACAAACCGGGTGATTTCTCCCAACAAACGAACATCCTGGCCTTTTTTGAGATACGATTGATAAAAATTCTGCATCCAATCAGACAATATTTTCTGAAAATAAATTTGATTACAATAAGAATATAATAATTGATAATTTATTTCCGAAGACAGCAGATTATTTCTCGGTAATCCTAAAATATTTATTATCTCAGCTTGCAATCTTCCATAAGGATCAAATAATTCTTCGCATCCATCTGAAATAATGGCTGAAATCATATTTTTAATTTCAGCCTGAACTTCTTCTGGAAAGTTTAGCGCTCCCTCCGCAGATTCTGTTTTTTGAATCAGAAAATCCAGTGCTCGCGTCCATTTTGCGGTTTTTTCAGTATCAATCGGTAAAACACCTTGATATTCCAGCGGGAATTCACTAAACATCTGGCCTAAATCTTCTGAATTTGCTGTAGAAGTTAATGACAAGCATTTATAGCGCGGATCAAGCTGCTGTTTACTGCTGGCTTCTAGCGGTTTTTTATAATCTTTAAAATATGTTTTTAAATATAAAACAAACATGACGATTTTCCTTAAGCTATCGAATAAAGAAAATATATTTCGCAATAAATGCAATCGACAAAACAATCAGTGCCGCGTTTAAATCACGAAAACGCCCGCTTAATATTTTAATAGCAACATATGAAATAAATCCAAAAGAAATCCCTTCTGCAATGGAATAAGTCAAGGGCATGACAATGGCCGTCATCATGGCTGGTGCATATTCTGTTAAATCATCCCACTCAATTTCGCTAAATGCGCGTGTCATCATACAGGCAACGTAAACCAATGCGGGAGCCGTGGCAAATTTCGGAATAGATGTGGCAAGCGGTGCAAAAAATAATGCGGCTAAAAATAAAAAAGCGACCACTATCGCCATCAGACCTGTACGGCCTCCTGCTTTCACGCCTACCGAGCTTTCAACATAACTCGTCGTCGTAGATGTGCCAAGTACTGCACCAAAAACCGCGGCCGAACTATCTGCGAGCAATACACGGCCAATGCGCGGCAATCTGCCGGTTTTATCAATAAATCCTGCGCGATAAGCAACGCCAATCAAAGTCCCCGTATTATCAAATAAATCCACTAATAAAAATGAAAAAACAATTGTCACCAAACCTAAACTGAATGCTCCTTTGATATCCATTTGTAAAAGAGTAGGCATGAGGCTTGGCGGCATCGAGAAAAAACCGTTGAACTTGCTAAAACCCATGAGAATACTGAGTGTGGTGATCGCTAAAATACTGAGAATGACTGAACCCATGATCCCTAATGCATCCAGGCCCACCATCAAAAAAAATCCTACGATTGCTAACAAAGTTTGCGGGCTATGCAAATCTCCCAGCGTCACTAAGGTCGCAGGACTCGCAGTAATAATGCCGCTGCTTTTAAATCCAATAATCGCAAGGAATAAACCAATTCCTCCGGCAATGCCCACTTTGAGTGATTTGGGAATGCTATTGATGATGTATTCCCGGATCGGAAAAATACTTAAGCAAAGAAAAATTAAACCTGAAATAAACACAGCACCTAAAGCAATCTGCCAACTATGCCCAAATCCTAATACTACGCTATAGGTAAAGTAAGCATTTAATCCCATCCCGGGCGCCAGAGCAATGGGGTAATTCGCAAGCAGCCCCATTAAACAGGAACCCAGGGCCGCTGACAAACAGGTTGCGACAAAAACTGCACCATAATCCATGCCTGTTTGCGAAAGAATCGAAGGATTAACAAAAATAATGTAAGACATTGTTAAAAAAGTAGAAATACCGCCTATGATTTCCGTCCGAACTGTCGTTTTGTTCGCTGATAATTTGAAGAATGACTCTAACATCTCAATCCTTAATCTGGTTTTGACAAAGCATATCTTGAATTCCCATCATTACGCTAATTATTTAATTGACTGAATTAAATCTTTTTTTGTATAATAAAGATCCATAAAACAATAGGTTAGATAATAATATGATCTTCATGAAAAAAGTTTTAGTCAGTATTGCGATGTGCTGCTCCATCATCAGTCCAAAATTATTCGCCCAAACGGCGGGGGTCGGACTTGAGTCCACTGTTGCAACAGGTTATGGCTTATATGCAGTCACCATGCGCGCATCAGGTGAGCCAGGCGCAATCAGCGATTTTTATGTTTATGAACAAAGCGGTGCCTATCCTGCGCGTTGGCGCGAAATTGATTTGGAATTTACTCCAGGATTTGTAGGAAATAAAGCCTCAGAAGATCCTGTGCATCCGCATGTCCTGGCACAGGCAGCCCCAGGAAAAAAGTGCTTTGTAAATATTGGCGTTCACAGTGATAATTTGCCGGAAAAACAAGATTGTACTTTACAACCATTTGAAGGCAGTCTGGCCGGCTCCAATTTATCCTTTAATACCTATAACCATCGCGCAAAAGATGGTGAGCCTTATGCACATACCAATGATCAGGTATTTATGGCTTCCAATAGCGGCAATGCGATTTTCGAGCAATTTCACACGTATTATTTTTATTACACCCCGCGAGGCATTTACTGGACAAAAGATTTGCCGGCTAAAGCATTATCAACATCTGCCCCGAAACATAATGAACTTCCGCAACCGGATTTTGTCAAAAAAGATGTCGCCGTTGTAGAACAAAATCCTGACTGGAACCCTGCACAAAATTTCATTTTTCAAGGATTTTTATATGACAGTTTGCCGCTGTCTCCTAAAAAAATGGATGGAACAGTCGCTGAATCGGGCGCATTAATGAAAATGAGCATGAATATATGGGATGGCAGTAACACCGGCGGACCTGAACCCTGGGGCGGCCCGACTTCTCCCCAAGTCAATGCTCGAGATAATAGCGGTTATCAATATGTTGCTTATTATCCTTTAACGACGAAACTGAGTGACATCAAGAATGATGATCCTACCCAGTTAAGTTATGGAGACGCGACTGTTTATAGTGATTTCACGACCCCACAAGGAAAATTTTTGGTAAACCAGAAAGAAACAACATTTGATTCGTTGTGGCAAGTAACGAATGGTATGTACTTGTGGCCACTGGGACAATTGGATGAGCGTAATATTTCTTGCGGACACGGTGAGTTGACACTCAATATTTCACAGCCGTATGCAAAACCACGTGAGAATTATGAAGATGTGAAAAGTTGTGACTGGCTGAATCAAAATTAAATAAAATTGTTTTCCAGCCGATAAGAAAGTTTTAAAATGTAGTACACTGTAAAGTAAATTTTTAACAGCTCTGTCATCCCGGAATTTAGTAGCGCTTAATTCGCGCCCTTTGCGAATTTAGCGCTACTTAATGTCCGGGATCCACTTATCATTGGGGTAGATCCCGGACATTAACTCACTCTAAATTCGCAAAAAGCGC
>DATIJV010000127.1:0-5322 GCA_035478255.1 Gammaproteobacteria bacterium | reverse complement strand
TGCGAATTTAGCGCTACTTAATGTCCGGGATCTACCCTTATCATTTGGGTGGATCCCGGACATTAACTCACTCTAAATTCGCGAAAAGCGCGAATTAAGAGTGAGTAAATTCCGGGATGACAACCCATGGGGCTGAGCTATAACCTTAATTAGAGCGTCCCCCTTCCTCCACGTGCTTTTCGTGGAGGAAGGGGATAGGGGAAGGAGGTATTTAAATTAACCTATCTAAATATTTATCCGCATCCAGCGCTGCCATACACCCCGAACCTGCAGACGTCACAGCCTGGCGATAAATCGGGTCCGCCACATCCCCCGCTGCAAAAACCCCAGAAACACTCGTCGCAGTCGCATTTCCCTGACATCCATCTTTTATTTTGATATAACCATTTTCCATGTTTAACTGATCTGCAAAAATTCCTGTATTCGGTGTATGTCCAATTGCAATAAACACACCTGTCACTTCAATCAGTTTATCTGCACTCGTATTTTTATTTTGAACACGAATGCCAGTCACTCCCGATTCATTCCCAACAATTTCTTCCGTCACCGAATCCCATTCAATATGAACCTTGCCTTCTTCAACTTTTTTCATTAATTTATCCGTCAGAATTTTTTCCGAACGAAATTTATCGCGGCGATGAATAACCGTCACATGCGATGCAATATTCGATAAATAAAGCGCTTCTTCCACTGCTGTATTTCCACCGCCGACGACAGCGACTTTATGATTGCGGTAAAAGAACCCATCACAGGTCGCGCAAGCTGAAACCCCTTTTCCCATGAATTTTTTTTCAGAGTCAAGACCCAGATATTTTGCACTTGCGCCCGTTGCAATAATTAATGCATCACACGAATATGTTTCATTTCCTTTCAAAATAAATGGACGCTGCTTCAAATCGACAGATTGAATATGATCATATAAAATTTGTGTATTAAAACGCTCAGCATGCTGCTTCATTCTTTCCATTAATGCAGGGCCTTGCAAACCTTCCACATCGCCGGGCCAGTTATCGACATCA
Source organism: Gammaproteobacteria bacterium (assembly GCA_035478255.1). Taxonomy (GTDB): domain Bacteria; phylum Pseudomonadota; class Gammaproteobacteria; order DSM-16500; family DSM-16500; genus DATIJJ01. The sequence goes on along the minus strand of DATIJV010000127.1, from coordinate 4,303 downwards.
GTTGTTGTCGTCAATTGTCCGCCGGGCTCTAACCCCGTAATGACAACTGGTTTTAAATTAGCGCGTGCGGCATAAACGGCAGCTGTCCAGCCAGCGGGGCCTGATCCTAAAATAATTAAACGATGATGCTGCGGTGTTGTCATAATAATTCTCATCTAATTTTGTAAAGGCGCTATTTTATCGTGATCATGCAGGATGGTATAGTACAATCTCTAACAGGAGAAATGGATATTGAAACAGGCACTACAAAAACAACCTTCACGCCGTCCTTTGGCAATCCAGATGGGAAACCGCTTGCGCGAAGGATTATTTATTATTTCGATCGCATTGGCCTTATTTTTATTTGTTTCTTTGGGTTCCTATCACATGAGCGATCCTGGTTGGTCCAGCACAGGCTCAGGACATAAAATTTTAAATTGGGGCGGGCGGGCCGGCGCATTGTTTGCTGATATATTTCTTTCTCTCCTGGGTTATATCGCTTATTTATTACCTGTCATGATTGTTTTTGCAGCCTGGCTTGGGATACGAAATCATTCAAAAGAAATCACAATCACTCTACGCTCAAGCGAATTTATTTTTAAAGCGATTGGTTTTATTTTAATTGCACTCAGCTGTTCTGGCTTTGCCGCGTTAAGTTTCAAAAATCTTTCCATTTTACCGGCATCAGCCGGTGGAATCATTGGCGATGTTCTTGCAACAAGTCTGATTCATATTTTTAATATATCAGGAAGTTCATTATTTTTATTTGCCGCTCTCTTAACCGGAATTACTTTATTTACCGGATTGTCTTGGCTTGGGTTAATAGATGGAATGGGTTTTTATATCACGCATTTTTTTAAGCTGGCTCTAAAAACATTTCGCGAGAAAAAAAATATTTTAAATATCAATTTATTTGAAGAAAGTAAAATTAAAAAAGTGATACAACCACGTTTTGAATCGAAAGCCGTGGAACCTGTTAAATCTATTGCATCCGCTGCACCACCCAAAATTATCGAAACACGTGCGCCTAAACCCAAATCTCAAGATAAAAAAATTGAATCTTCTGTGACGCTTGCGCCCGGCTGCTTGCCGCCCTTTACTTTATTAGATCCTGTACCTCCCTCTGAAGGAAAAGCGTTTAGTCGTATTTCTTTTGAAGAATTATCACAATTAGTTGAACAGCGATTATTAGATTTTGGCGTTGAAGTCAAAGTCGTGGCAGTTCATCCAGGGCCCATTATTACCCGATTTGAACTGGAACTCGCGCCAGGCATTAAAGTCAGTAAAATCAGCGGATTGTCGAAAGATATTGCGCGCTCCTTGTCAGCCAATAGCGTGCGAATCGTGGAAATTATTCCTGGAAAATCTGTCATTGGTCTTGAATTGCCAAATGAGTTTCGCGAAGTGGTAGTTTTGCGCGATATTTTAGAATCGCAGCGTTTTGCCCAATCAAAATCTCCCGTCAGTTTAGTATTGGGCAAAGATATTGCCGGTTTTCCTGTTGTCGTCGATCTTGCAAAAATGCCGCATCTTTTAGTGGCAGGGACAACCGGTTCAGGAAAATCTGTCAGTCTCAACGCGATGTTATTGAGCATGTTATTTAAAGCAACACCTGAACAGTTACGTTTTATTTTAATTGATCCCAAAATGCTCGAACTATCAATTTATGAAGGTATTCCGCATTTATTAACACCCGTGATTACTGATATGAAAGATGCAGCGAATGCGCTGCGTTGGTGTGTTGCCGAAATGGACCGTCGTTATAAATTAATGGCGTCTTTGGGGGTGCGTAATTTAGCAGGGTTTAATTTTAAAATTGCTGAAGCGATAAAAGCAAACACGCCGATTCCAGCACCCGTCTGGATGACAGCGGAAGGAGATCAGCCTGCCAATCTCGAAGTTTTGCCGACTATTGTTGTTGTGGCGGATGAATTGGCTGATATGATGATGCTGGTTGGAAAAAAAGTTGAAGATTTAATTGCGCGGATCGCACAAAAAGCACGTGCGGCGGGAATTCATTTAATTCTCGCGACACAACGTCCATCAGTTGATGTGATTACAGGATTAATTAAAGCGAATGTTCCAACGCGTATTGCGTTTCAGGTTTCTTCACGTATTGATTCGCGAACGATTCTCGATCAGCAAGGTGCGGAGCAATTGCTGGGTAATGGTGATATGTTGTATTTGCCGCCAGGGACCGGCATACCGGTGCGCGTGCATGGTGCATTTGTCGCAGATGATGAAGTGCATCGCGTTGTCGCAGCATGGCAAACGTATGGTAAACCAGATTACTTGCTGGAAGTGACAGAAGGCGGGGGTGAATCATCTGGATCAGCAGAAAATGAGGGTGAAGCGGACCCATTATACGATGAAGCATTAAAAATTGTGACGGAATCACGCCGGGCATCTATTTCACTCATTCAGCGAAAGTTAAAAATAGGTTACAATCGCGCCGCGCGAATTATGGAAGATATGGAAATGGCGGGTGTCGTGAGTGCGATGGATTCAAATGGATTGCGAGAAGTGGTTGCTCCGCCGCCGGTGGAGTTTGGTTAAAAGAGGAGAATGATTGTGACACGTTTTTTTATAAAAATATTTTTTGGAATTGTTTTAACAAGTTTATTTTCCTGCGCGTATGCAATTTCTGACACAGAAACATTAACTCATTTGTTAAATACAATTCGCAGTATGCAGGCTGATTTTACACAAACAGTGACCGATACAAAAGGTAAAATACTGAATCGTTCTGATGGAAAAATGTCTCTCGAGCGTCCAGGCAAATTTCGTTGGGAAGTTGCTCGGCCGAATCCGCAATTAATCATCACGAATGGAAGAAAAATCTGGATATATGATGCTGATCTTGAGCAAGTCACCGTGCGCTATCTGAATCAGGAAACAAGTGAAGCTCCCGCATTATTATTGAGTAACGCGAATGAAACTCTCGCCAAAGATTTTCAGGTGCAGCTCGCGAGCGGTCCGAATGCACAAGGATTTTTATTAACGCCCAAAGACAAAGGAAGCATGTTTGAAACCATTCAATTAAGATTTGATAATCAGCAGATCACACAAATGCAACTGCAAGATCATTTGGGTCATGTGACGATGATTCAATTTAAACATGTAGTAACAAACAATCGATTATCACCTTCATTATTTCAATTTAAAGCACCAGCCAGCGTAGATGTGATTGATGAAACTCGCCGGTGAATTTAAAATGATGAAAAATTTTATGAAATATATTTTTTTTTTATTGTTTTTAGCGGGACCTGTTTTTGCCTCTGAAAATTCTTTTTTCGATCCTTGCTCGCCAGGATTAATTGCGTTAATCAATCGCCCCTCCATGACTGGCAGTCCCTGTGTTGTACCGAATAAACAAATTTTGCTAGAAGGAGGTTATCAACATTTTAATTTGATGGGAGGTGCGACTGGATATGTTACACCGCAGGCAGAAATCCGTTTTGGTTTGCCTGGGCATAGTGAATTTCTATTTTCCGCTCCCACTTTTTTTCATCAAACGATTTCGCCGAGAGCAGGGTGGAGCGCGATGACTTTAAGCTTAAAGCATGAAATAGGATCTAACGCACATTGGCTGGGAACGATTGAAGGATTGGTGACACCGCCAACCGGCAGTGAGAATTATGGCAGCCGGGCGTGGAGCGGCGCGGTGGATGGCATTATGATGTATACCTTTAGTTCCAGTTTTAGTGTTACGGGCATGTTGGGAGTGATGTCGCAATCGGTCCAGTACATCGGGAATGGGGCGCGGTTTACCAGCATTAATCCAGATATTCTGGCTTCCTGGCAATTAAATAATAAGTGCCTGGTGTTTGCTGAACTTTATTCGCAAACACGCACAGGGGCTGGTGAAGGATTGGGTTTGTTGACAGATGCGGGAATTCTTTATTTGCCGATACCGGAGTTTTCACTGGATGCGGAATTGGGGCAGCGGATTACCGGGAATTGGGGATTTCAAAGTTATGCGGGGCTGGGGTTTGGGGTACTGTTTGGATAAACTCATTCACTATCTTTGTTTTTTACGAGAATTAGAATCTAACTATATGATTAATAACGCATTTTCTTCAGAAAAGCGGGCAAAATCGGGTTTTTACGCAAATTTTTCAGGATTTTATTTATTAATCAATAAGTTGCGCGTATTTTCCCCTCCTTCCCCTTTCCCCCATAAGCATCAAGCTAAGGAATTTAGCCACCTTTCCAGCCCACGATTGGCGCGGGCTGTAAGGTAATAAGCAGTAAAAAAGACCAAAAAATTTTTCGTTACTTTTTTAGTAATAGCTCAGCCCCCCATTTTGTTGTCATCGCGGAA
>DATIJV010000126.1:0-2152 GCA_035478255.1 Gammaproteobacteria bacterium | reverse complement strand
TTATAGGATATTCAATCGGTACATAAGGCTCTTTATTTTGCTGTATTGCTGTATCTAGTATTTCCGCTCTTAATTGTGCTAATCGCCACATCACCTCACTGTTGATTTCTGTTTCAATCATTGTAATACACGCTCGAGGTGTTTCTTCTAACCTAAGACCAGCCGGGCACTGAATTAAGTTGCCGCGATATGCATCTACCAAATGCGCCGCAGTGCTCCCGCCATAAGCCCTTCCGCTCGCCGCAGGCGTGGCTTTGGCGGGAGGTGAGGAGGCGCGCTCTGTGGGATGATGCAATCATGCGGGCGTTTTTTGTTGTTCGATATATTGTTTAATGACTGAAAGAGGTGCGCCACCACAGCTTAAAATGCAATAAGTCCTGCTCCAAAATACCGGATTTTTCCAGTAAAATTTTTTTAACTGTTCAGAAAATTCTTTGCGAATCAGCCGTGATGTTACTGTTTTAAGATTATTAACAAAAATAGAAGGTGCCACTTTTGGATTTAAGGAAAGCAACAAATGAAGATGGTCTGCTTCTCCATTAAATTCCAATAACTCACATTCCCATTGTTTAGTCAGTTTTTCGCAGAGAACTCTTAATCGTTGCAACATGGTGGCCGTGATACATTTACGACGATATTTTGTCACAATAACTAAATGATAGTTTAGATTAAACGTGCAATGATATAGCTGTTTAAGTTGTTGTTTACTCATAATAACTAAGTATAATATGCGAATGGTTAATCGTAAAGTAACTTATAGGCTTTATCCAAATACACAACAAACAGAACGTATGTTGGAGTTACTTGCATTTCATCAACGCGTTTATAATACTGCACTCCAAGAACGTATTCGTATTTACAAAGAAGAAAGCCATTCGCTTACATTTCCTGATCAATGCAAAGCATTGACCGAGTGGCGAAGAAAAAATAATTGTCTTGCGGAAATTAATGCTCAATCCCTGCAAGTGACTCTTAAGCGGCTTGATCTTGCATTCCAGGCATTTTACCGTCGTCTTAAAACAGATGAAAAACCAGGATTTCCTCGATTTAAATCATTGGCGAGATATCCTGGTTGGGGATATAAAAGCCATGGAGATGGTTGGCGTTTGTTTTCCGGTAAATCGGGCCAGCATGGGAAGATACGATTATCGAGTGTGGGCATGATTTCAATGCGGGGTAAAGCGAGAACACAAGGCGACCCAAAAACTTGTGAAATATTACATAAATCGGGTAAATGGTATGCCTCCATTACAATAGAATGCCAACCCAAACGCACTTCAGGTACAAAAGCAGTGGGTTTTGATTGGGGGCTGGAGAAATTTTTAGTTTTGCATGATAGCGACAATAACACAGAAACCGTAGATAATCCGCGGCATCTTAAATCAGCGCTGCCACTATTAAAAAAGTTACAACAATCTGTGTCAAAAAAAACGAACAAGCAGAGCAATAATCGAAAAAAAGCCATAAAAAAATTAGCAAAAGCGCATAGCAAAATAGCCAATCGCCGAAAAGATTTTCATCATCAAGAAGCGGCAAGAATAGTAAAAACAAATGGTTTAATTGGCGCGGAAGTATTGTCTGTTAAATCGATGACTAAGAAAGGTGGGAGAAAAAAATGTGGTTTAAATCGTGAAATATTAAGTACTGCACCGACGCAATTTTATCAGCTATTGAAGTCCAAAGCGGAAGAAGCTGGGACGGTATGGGTTGATATTCCAACACGTGAAGTGAAACCGACACAAACGTGTTATCGGTGCGGGATTCAAAAGAAAAAAGCTCTCTTTGAGCGTTGGCATGAATGTGATTGCGGCGCCAATTGCAGTCGTGATGAAAATGCCGCGAGAGTGATACTAAATTGGGCCCTAAAATGGGTCTCCGGTCAGGAATTGGCCGAGATGGGGAGTCGCAGATTTTTTGCGACGTTGAACCATGAAACTCCAGCTATACCGTTTTTGGGTTAGCTGGAGTAATTCATAGCTTCAAGGAAGAGGAAAGAACCCTTCTGTTGATGCTGTCCGAGAGGTCATTGGCACAGGCAGCAAATCCACCATTGCCCAACACCTACGAGACTGGAAAGCACAGCAATCTCACGCCTCTGGAAAATTGCCACAAGATTTACTCAGCTTAGTCACGGGTCTCTGGGAACGATTAA
>DATIJV010000125.1:0-9307 GCA_035478255.1 Gammaproteobacteria bacterium | reverse complement strand
GTCATCGCGGAATTTACTCACTCTTAATTCGCGCTTTTTGCGAATTTAGAGTGAGTTAATGTCCGCGATCTACCCGGATGAGAATCAAGGGTAGATCGCGGACATTAAGCGCTGCTAAGCGAGCAAAAGGCGCTCGCAAAGCAGCGCTAAATTCCGCGATGACAACAAAATGGGGGGGGGTGAGCTATTACATTAAATCCAGCGTTTCTGATTAGCTTTTGCGCTTAGCTTGATGCCTATGAAGGAGGCAAACGTTTACAATTTTTTTGCAGGAACACCGACATATGTTCCAGGTTCAGTAATATCACATACAACAGCGGCGCCGCCGCCTACCATCACATTCGAGCAGATTTTAATTCCATCAATAACCGTTGCGCCCGCGCCAATCATGACAAAATCACCTATTTCGCATTTTCCTGCGACGATAGAATTAACTGAAATATGACTATGCCGGCCAATCACACAATCATGTTCAACTACACAATGCGTATTGATAATCGTATTCACACCAATTTTTGCATTTGGACCAATGTGTGCGCCATTTCCAACAAATACACCCTGGCCGATTTGTGCATTTTTTCCAATATGCGAATGATTGGAAATCAGCGATACGACTTTTTTCTCTAAAGTTTTAAATAATGCCGCTCGCTGTTCGCCATCACCCAAAGCAATGATGCAAGGAATATCAGGACCAGGCGAAATATTTTTTACGACATCAAAATCAAACATTTTTTCACCGGGGCGCGCATGATCATCGACAAAAATCAAATGTTCGATTCCATTTGCCAATGCGATATCTGCAACACTGCGAGCATGTCCGCCGCATCCATAAATCACTAAACTTTTTTTATTATTTAACATAAGAAAAATCCGTTAATAAATTAATATATTCCTTTGCGACCAATTCCCAGCTGCGCTGTTTGAATGTTTGATATAAGGGCGCTTGTAATTCGAAAAGCCTTTCGTGATTTTTAACTGCCCATTCTATTTTATTGGCCATATCTTCAAGATCATAAGGATCAAATAGCATCTGCTGTTTTAAGTTTTCATCTTTTACATGTGAGGTTACAACAGGAATTGCACTCATGACAGAAGGTGTTCCGACAGAATACGCTTCAGTGAATGTAAATGGAAAACCGCCTTCAAATAAAGTCGGATTCACTGCGCATATTGCTAATTGATAGAGTGCAGCAAGTACTTCAGGCGAAACATTGTAAAATGAAAGAACATCAAATTGCAATCTTCTATCCAAAATATATTGATATAAATCTGGATCAGAGTTGAGGTTGCCTGTCACGATTAATTTTACATTCACAAAACGTTCGCGTAACAAAATTTCATAAGATTTAATTAAATTCATAAAATTTTTGTAGGGGCGAATTTGCGAGGAATAAAAAATAAAACGCATGCCGCTTAAATTAAAATCTGATAAATAAGGATTTTGTGTTAGCTCACGTTTTTGATAATCACTTAAAATTTGAATAGATTGTTGCCGCGAATGGGTATGTTGATTTAATTCAACGTGAGCATGCGGGATAATAGTGATTTTTTTGGAATCAACCGAAAAATTTTCTACCAAATGTTTTTGTTTTACATAATCGCTATAACAAATAAAATGATCTGCTGCAAAAACAGATTCTTTCACTCTTTCATACGTTTTTACTGAAAGATGATCAGAAAAAAATTTTGGAAAATCAATAGAAACAATATCTGGCACCGCAATGATTTTTTTTGCTTTAATCGCTTTTACTTCGGGCCAAAAAAGTGCGGGAATAAACCAGACGGAAATATCAGGCCGGGAATTAATGATGTGGATTAATCTGTTTAATTCGCGAGTGCGTAATTCAGTGTAGGTGGCGCGGACAAAAAAGCTGCGTTTGAATTCTGATAACGGCGATAATAATATTTTGGAGGCGGGATAAGATTTTAAAATTTTACCTGTTTTTCTATAAATGTTGACTATATTCCTCCTGATAAAATGTAACCACGGACGCATGAGCGGCGCAATATATATTCTGGTAAAACGATAATTTATTAAAAGATTTTGTATTTTTCGATTAGCACTTTTAGCTAATCTAAATAATGTTAATGCAGGATAAAAAACAACTGATGTCATTATCGAGCTGAGGAATACAATTATGTTATACAGATATTTTTTTATCGAGAATAATAATCTTCGTTTATTTTTTGAGGGTAGAGAGTTTGTGCGCGAAGTTTTTTGCCTTAGCAAAAATTTCATAGCGCGAGATAAAAAAAACATTCTCCGGGTTGTTAATAATCTCACTTTTTTGGTATTAATCTTTTGCGTGTGCATGAATTCAATTGTACTGGCTTCAAACCAATTAGGCGTTGCAATGAGAATTTGTATAGCGTCATCTTGTAGCATGGGCGGTAACATAAATGACAGTAAGCGGCTAATTCCGTGACTTTGAGAATCGTTGGGCGAGAATGCGAGAAAAATACCAATATTTTTTTTCATATAACTTCTCTAATAAGGTTCCAAAACTCAAGGGCCGTTTTTTTATAACTAAATTGTTCGAGAAATTCTTTTTTTGGCAAAAGCTTTCGTTTGTTTAAATGATGATTTTCCATTTCTTTAAGTTTAATAGCCATATCTTCTGGCTCAGTTGCTTGACAAAAACTTAAATTTAATTTGAATCGTTCATTGATGTAATGCATTTGCGGGTAATTACTGCTGAGAGAGGGGATGTCATGACAAGCTGCTTCAATCACAGCGTATGTTCCATTGTCTATCAGAGTTGGATGCCAAACGAATTTTGCAGATTGTAAAATACCAATATATTCTTTTACAGGTATATTACCAAAAATTTTTAAATTCTTTTTGACATAAGGATATTTCTCAATTAGATTAATCACATCTTTAAAATACAAACACAAAGAAATGTTGCGGCTATTATTAATAAAATAATTTGTATTTTGTCCCGTCATGATAACAGCTAATTTCCCTTCATATTTTTTATAATATATATTTAATGCTTCTATGGCATTGAGATGATTTTTGTGTTGCGTCGCGTTGGAGGGCCAAAGAAAAAAATCAGTCTCTGTTTTTTTAGGATGAACAGGATAATTATAAGTATCAAATTCCATAGGCGCCAAGAATACGCGTTCAGGAACCAAGCCTGCATATTGAATGGCATCTTCTCTTGTGGTCGGGGTGGTTGTTAATACAAAGCGGGCATTTCTGGCAGCTGCTATAAAATTATAATCTGTAAATGATTCATTAAAAATTTCTGGTACATAACGCTGGATATAATCATAAATCATCATTCCATAGGGTTTTATGGGAGCTAACGGTTTTTTTAATCTGTCTGAGACGACAAGCCAAAAATCGCACTCATTAAAATACGAAGCTCCGTGAAATGGAATTGAATATTCTAGATGATTCAGTGTTGGCGGACGCGCACCATTTTGTTTTAATATTTTCTCAACTTCATTTCTGGAAATAATTTTCCATCGTGTTTCATTTACAGTAATCCCTAGTGCTAAAAGATCATTGAAGTCTTCGAGAAGATCATATTCATTTTCAATACAGGAAAAAATAACATTGACAGGTTCGTTAATATTACGGCTGCCAAGATGCAGCATTTTTGCAATATTTTTTGCGCCATTCAAACTGCCGCCGCGGTATCCTGCAGGAAGAAAAACGCCGATGGTTTTGACCCGTTTTTCTTTCATTATTTTCCTATTTTCATAGCATTGCGATAACAATCAATGGCTTCTTCAATATTTCCGTCAAAGAGCTTATTGCCCTGATGCATGACGATGCCCCGATTACACAACGAACGCATCGCGTTAAAATCATGTGACGCCAACACCATCATTTCAGCATTTTGAACGAGATCGTTAATTCTTTTTTTTGATTTAGCTAAAAAATCAGCGTCGCCTGCCCCGATCACTTCATCCAATAATAATAAATCGCCGGGAATGGCGGTAGAAATAGCAAAGGCAAGTCTCACTAACATACCAGCAGAATATGTTTTAACGGGGTAATCAATAAATTCGCCAATATCTGTAAATGTGATGATTTCATCCATTAATTTCAGCATCTGTTTGGGAGACTGGCCTAATAATAAGCCGCGGTACATAATATTTTCTCGCCCGGTGGCTTCTGATTCAAATCCCAAATGTAACTCAAATAGCGCGCGAATTCTTCCTTTGACTTCACATTTTCCCGAAGAGATGGGATATAAACCCGCAATTGCTTTTAAAAGCGTGCTTTTGCCTGCGCCATTGTGGCCGATTAATCCTATGCGTTCACCCGCTTTAATTTCGAGGCAGACATTTTTTAAAGCGTGAATATTTTGCAAAGATTTTTTAGATTTAAAACCAAGCATTTTAAATACGTATGCTTTTAGTGAAGTTTCACGAAATGCTAATGAAGAATAATGCAGGTTTACATTGTGTAATTGAACTAAATTCACTTAGGTTCCTCTCTACAGATAAAAGATAACTTTATTTTCGTGGCGGCGAACGAGAAACCAGACAAGCAGCCAGAGAAGAGTGCTTGAAAGTAAGACATATAGGTAATCGTTCAGTGAAGGTAAAGCACCTTCTAGTAAAGGCATGCGAAATAAATTTAATAAATGATAAATAGGATTATATTCAACCAGAAAATCTAACTTGGCGGCTACAAATAATTTCGGCATAAAAAATATAGGCGAAACATAATAAATTATTTGTAAGATAATCAAAATTAATTGTGAAAAATCACGAAAACGAATGCCAATGAATGCAGTTATCGTGCAAATCGGCCACGCGAAAAAAAATAATAAAGGAAAAGCTGTAATCAGTGATAACCAGCTTACTCCGAAATTTTGAGGCGACCATAATAAAACCCACAGGATTAGTCCGCTGCATGCACAGAATAAATTAATCATGCAGGGAATGACATTGCGTAATGTATAAATCATGAGAGGATGACGAAATTGTTTGATATATCCTTCTGCATTAATGAAGGAAACGCAGCCATTGACTGCTGAAGATGTAATAAATTCCCAGATAATTAATCCTGAAAAAATGAAGGGTGCATAATCATTAATGGGTGTATGAAAAAAATTCCCCATAATGAATGCAAGTAATAATGTTAATGATAACGGCTGAATTAACGCCCAGGCTAAACCGAGCAATGATCTGCGATATTTGGTTCGTATATCAGAAAAAGCGAGATGGATCCAAAAATAGCGTGATTTCCAGATGCTTCTTATGTATGTTGTTTGGCCACTCAAGCAAAATACTCCCGAATTGTACTAATAATTTTGTCCACCTGTTCGCGAGCCAGTCCCGGCCAGCTCGGTAAATTAATTCCTCTGCTGCCTAGTGATTCTGCAATTGGGTGCTTTTCTTTATGTTTTTTATACATTGACATCAAATGAGTCGGATAAAAAAGAGGCCGTGTTTCTATACCCGTAGAATTTAAGTGATTGCGCAAGAGATCGCGCTCCTTCGCTTCATTTAATAAAATCGAACACATCCAGAATGAATGGTGCACATCACCGATTTCTTCATGAGTCGCCAGAGGAAGATTTTTTAAATTTTCTCTATACCATTCTGCAAGTTGGCGTTTTTTCGCGAGTACTTCATCAACTTTTTCTAATTGTGCCAAACCAATCGCGGCACAAATGTTTGTCATGCGATAATTATAACCTACCTGATCGTGCCAATATTGCAGGTTTTGTGAAGCTCCTTGATTTTTTAAGTGAGCTGCACGCATGTGAATATTTTTATCTTTCATAGTCACCATGCCGCCTTCGCCAGTGGTCAGTGTTTTGTTACCAAAAAAACTGAATGTAGCAATATCGCCGAATGTTCCAACATGTTGGCCGCGATAATAACTGCCAAATGCTTCAGCGCAATCCTCAATTAAAAATAAATGATGTTCTTTGCAAATATCCATTAAGGCTTGCATGTCGCAAGGATGACCATACAAATGTACTGCCATGATCGCACGTGTTTTTGGCGTGATTTTACGGCGAGCATCTTCTGGATCAATTTGCCAGGTTTCTGCTAATGAATCGACAAACACAGGTTTTGCGCCTGTTTGTACAATTGTATTGACAGATGCGACATAGGTTAATGTGGGTACAATAATTTCATCGCCGGGTTGAATATCCAATGCGAGTAAAGCCAAATGCAATGCAACGGTTCCATTGCAGACAGAAGTTGCATATGGCGCGCCAATGTATTGTGCGAATTTTTCTTCAAATTCGGTGATGAACTTGCCTTTGGAGGAAATCCAGGTCGAATCAAGACATTCGTTTACGTAAAGTTTTTCATTTCCATGAAAATAAGGTTGGTAAACAGGTATTTGCATAAAACTCCATTATTCGTGATAAGCAAAATATTTATGACCATGCTGCATGACTAAATGATCGCGCTGTGCTTCTTGATAATCTGAACGAATCATTTCAATCACAAGGTCTTTGAAACTGGTTGTGGGTGTCCAGCCTAATTTATTTTTTGCTTTGCTGGGATCACCGAGCAAAGTTTCAACTTCAGAGGGGCGAAAATAACGCGGGTCAACTTCGATAATACATTTACCTGTTTTGCTGTCATGACCTTTTTCATTGATACCTTCACCGCGCCAATCGATACTGATACCCAACTCGGCTGCGGCCAATGTTGCAAATTCTCTTACGCTATGTTGTTCGCCCGTTGCAATGACAAAATCTTCGGGTTTATCTTGCTGCAGCATGAGCCATTGCATTTCAACATAATCGCGCGCATGTCCCCAATCACGTAATGCAGATAAATTTCCCAGATAAAGGCGTTCTTGCAAGCCAGTTTTAATGCGTGCCAAAGCGCGTGTAATTTTACGTGTAACGAAGGTTTCGCCACGAATGGGCGACTCATGGTTGAATAAAATTCCATTGCAAGCATACATCCCATACGCTTCGCGATAATTCACGGTGATCCAGTAAGAATACAGTTTGGCAACAGCGTAGGGTGAGCGCGGATAAAATGGAGTGGTTTCTTTTTGCGGAATTTCTTGCACTAAACCGTATAATTCAGAGGTGGATGCCTGATAAAACTTGGTTTTTTTTGTTAAATCAAGAATGCGTATGGCTTCCAGGATTCGCAGCGCGCCCAATGCGTCGGAATTTGCAGTGTATTCTGGCTCTTCAAATGAGACGGCGACATGGCTTTGGGCAGCGAGATTATAAATTTCATCGGGCTGAACTTGCTGAATCACGCGTGTTAAGCTGGAAGAATCTGTCAAATCTCCATAATGCAAAAACAAGCGGCAGCTTTTTTCATGCGGGTCTTGGTAGAGATGATCAATGCGATCGGTATTAAACAGAGATGAACGACGGCGAATTCCGTGGACTTCATACCCTTTGTTTAACAAAAATTCCGCGAGGTATGCGCCATCTTGGCCTGTAATACCTGTAATTAATGCAACTTTTTTATTCATTCCAACTCCGTATAACAATATTAAAACTATTTTTTACTGTGCGTTATTTTGAAAGGCGCTGGGTCCCCGCTAGAAGCATGCGGGGATGACGCAGGGGTAAATAACTGCTCTTTAAAACCTTATGTAAGAGCGCATAATAATCCTTGCGTCATCCCCGCATGCTTCTAGCGGGGACCCAGCGCCTTTATTTAAAAGCACATTTCACTTATTAAGCCGGCACACGCCCATATTTATCTTCAAACCGCACAATATCATCTTCACCCAAATATGCACCGCTTTGCACTTCCACAATCACCAAGTCAATTTTGCCTGGATTTTCCAGTCGATGCTGATGTCCTGCCGGAATAAAAGTCGATTCATTCGCATTCACGATAAACTGCTGATCGCCATTAACGACAAGCGCTGTTCCGCTGACGACAATCCAATGTTCACTGCGATGATAATGCATTTGCAAAGACAAGGATGCGCCTGGTTTGACTTTAATCCGTTTCATTTTGAAGTTTTCGCCTTCATCAATAACGGTATAAGAACCCCAGGGACGATGAACTTCGCGATGTAATTTTACGACTTCATTTCCCAGATGTTTTAAACGCTGAACGATATATTTAACTTCTTGCGCGCGGTTACGGTCAGAGACTAACAATGCATCAGGCATGTCAACGATAACGAGATTATCTAATCCGACTGTTCCAATCACACGATCACTGCCGTGAATGTAACAGTTTGTCGTGTCATGTAATATTCCCTCACCCACAATGCGATTGCCTGAGGCGTCCGCTTCAGTGAGCTCGCTCAAGGCATTCCATGAGCCAATGTCATTCCAGCCGATATCACAAGCGACAGCTGCAACATGATTGGATTTTTCCATCAAGGCATAATCGATAGAAATATCAGGTACGCGGGCAAATGATTCGCTTTCCAGCTCAAAATAATTATTCGATTTTTGCATTTTTTGTGAAATGGCAATGGATTCTTTGACGCTTTCTAACAATTCGGGCGCGTGTTGGTTCATCTCATTTAATAATGTTTCAATGCTGAAACAGAACATGCCGGAGTTCCAGAAGTGATTACCTGAATCAAGGTATTGACGAGCCAGATCGGCATTGGGTTTTTCAACAAATCGCAATACACGATAAGTAAAAATATCTTTGAAGGAAGATTTTAATAATTCTTTGCTGCCATCAATTTCTAAATAACCATAACCGGTTTCAGGAAGGGTAGGCCGCATGCCAAAGGTGACTAAGTAATCTTTTTCAGCAAGTTGAATGGCTTGCTTGACTGCGTGAGAAAAGTTTTCCTGGTCATGGATCAAATGATCGGCAGGCAAAACCAGCAAAATCGAATTTTTATCATAGGTATTTAACAAATATAATGCGGCGGCAGCGACAGCGGGGGCGGTATTGCGCCCGATGGGTTCGAGAATATAAGAAGTTTTAATGTAGGGGTTAATCGCGCGGTATTCATCCCGGGTATGGAAAAATACTTCCCGATTGGTCACCGTTAAAATTTCTTCGATGTGAGGGGCTAATCCTGCCCGTATAAATGTTTTCTGTAATAAACTTTGGTCATCCGCCAGTTTAATGAAGGGTTTGGGGTGCGCTTCACGAGACAATGGCCACAAACGGCTGCCAGCGCCGCCTGATATGATGACAGGAATGACAGATTGATGTCCTGATTTCATGATCTCAAATCGCCTTTTAAAAACCGAGATTTATACCATAAATTTGGGTTGGGGTATAGCGTAAAAATTAATACCTCCTTCCCCTTTCCCCCACTGCCATTAAGTTAAGCGAAAGCTGATTAGAGCGTCATCCCGGAATTTACTCAGTCTTAATTCGCGCTTTTCGCGAATTTAGAGTGAGTTAATGTCCGGGA
>DATIJV010000124.1:0-7206 GCA_035478255.1 Gammaproteobacteria bacterium | reverse complement strand
ACGCGCTTTTCGTTTGGAGGAAGGGGATAGGGGAAGGAGGTAAAAAAGCGAAGGAGATATTAAAAACTTACTTTCCGAAAAACCTCAAATTATGGCCGCGCATGGTATACAATTCGTAGCGGGGGAAGTAAGCAATGAATTTTTTAAATAATCCATTCATGACAGCGTACAAGGGAAGGCTTTATCCCAATTTTTGGGATATCGTCGCATTGCTGTTTGCATTAGGATTAATCGCACTATTAGCCTGGGATGCTAAACAAATGTCTGCGCCTTACGAGTTAGGCCAGGCAATTACTATTTCTCTCGATCCCGGCCACTTGCCCGGCTATGCTTTACGTACCGTTTTGCGCATGCTCATTGCCTTGTTTTTCTCTCTGCTCTTCACTTTTATTTTTGGCACCTGGGCCGCCAAAAGCAAACGTGCCGGACGTATTATTATTCCAATAATTGATATCTGCCAATCTGTCCCCATTTTAGGATTTTTATCTGTCGCGATTGTCGGCTTTATTTCTCTCTTTCCCGGCAGCATGTTAGGCCCCGAATGTGCAGCTATTTTAGCAATTTTTACTTCGCAAGCGTGGAACATGGCATTGGGATTTTATCAAACCGTGCGTTCTGTGCCGGTTGAATTACGCGAAGCCGCCAACATGTTTCATCTTTCTGCCTGGCAGCGTTTTTGGCGAATTGATGTGCCATTTTCAATGCCGGGATTATTATGGAACATGATGATGTCGATGTCAGCAGGCTGGTTTTTTGTTGTCGCATCTGAAGCGGTTTCTGTCTCAAATCAACAAATTTTACTGCCGGGCATTGGGTCGTATATCGCTTATGCTATTCAAACCACAAACATGAAAGCCATCGGTTATGCGATTTTTACCATGTTCATCGTGATTTTAATTTACGACCAATTTCTTTTTCGACCCCTCGTCGCTTGGGCTGAAAAATTTAAAGCGGAACAAGTTGCTGCTGAGCGCGAGCCGCATTCCTGGGTCATTGATTTATTGCATCGCACACGCATGTTACGTTTTTTTGGCACGAAGCTAAACCAGTTATTTAATAGCATCGTGAATTTTTCCTGGTTTCAATCCAAACCCTCTGATGGTGCGCCCATTCAGCACCGCCGCCGTTTTATAAATAATATCTGGACGACATTATTGACGATAGCGGTACTCGGAACTGTTATTTATTCCATATATTTTATTGTGCGAAATATTCCGCTTGTATCAGTCGGTCACGTTTTTTTGTTAGGGGCCATTACAGCTATGCGTGTTTTTGTGCTCATTATCATTTGTTCCCTGCTTTGGGTCCCGGTGGGAGTGTGGATTGGATTACGCCCGCCTGTTGCGCATGTCGTTCAACCGATCGTGCAATTTCTCGCAGCATTTCCGGTGAATTTATTATATCCGCTCGTCTTCCTGTTAATCATGAAATATCATTTGAATGTCGAAATTTGGGTAACGCCGCTCATGATACTCGGCGTTCAATGGTATATTTTATTTAATGTTATTGCAGGCGCGTCTGTTTTGCCGAAAGAATTATTGCAAGTTACCGATAATTTAGGCGCGAAAGGATGGCTGCGTTGGCGGCGATTAATTTTGCCGGGAATTTTTCCTTATTATATGACCGGTGCGATTACTGCAGTTGGCGGCGCGTGGAACGTGAGTATTTCAGCTGAAGTGATAACCTGGGGACAAACAAAGCTGGCTGCCACAGGATTAGGAGCGTATATTTCGGAAAGCACCAGTTTAGGTGATTTTTTGCATATGGCGATGGGGATTGGTGTCATGTGCATCCTGGTATTATTTTTTAATCGCATATTGTGGCGCCCATTATATGCTTTGGCTGAGAAACGTTATCAGCTGGATTAATTGGAGGCAGCTATGGATACTGAGACACTATCTCCTCTGATTGAAGTGATAGAAGTCAAAAAAAGTTATAAAACCGGCGATCGTCAAGAATTATTGGTGCTCGACCAAATTAATTTTCGTATGTATGAAGGTGAAATTGTCGCGATCCTGGGTAAATCAGGTTCGGGCAAATCAACATTATTACGTATTTTGTCAGGGTTGGTCAGGCCGAGTTCGGGCTCGGTTATTTATCGCGGAAAATCTGTATACGGTCCTGTGCGCGGTATTTCCATGGTATTTCAAAATTTTGCTTTATTGCCCTGGCTCACGGTTTTGCAAAATGTTGAATTAGGATTGGAAGCCTTAGGTGTTGATCGTGAAGAACGGCGCGAGCGTGCATTAAAGGCCATTGATACGATTGGATTAGATGGATTTGAATCTGCGTTTCCCAAGGAATTATCAGGCGGTATGCGGCAGCGTGTGGGGTTTGCGCGCGCACTCGTTGTCAATCCAGATATTCTTTTAATGGATGAACCTTTTTCTGCGCTGGATGTTTTAACTGGCGATAATTTAAAAAGCGATTTGCTGGATTTATGGCAAACTAAAAAAACCGGATTGCATGGGATTTTGTTTGTGACGCACAATATTGAAGAAGCAGCTTTGCTTGCAGATAGAATTATTATTTTTAACAGTAATCCCGGTTCGATTCGCGGCGAGTTGCGAGTCAACTTGATGCACCCGCGCAGTGATCTGGATCCTCGTTTTCGAAATCAGGTTGATCGTGTTTATACCATGATGACCACGCAGCTACGCACAGAAAAAATGGGTGAGACAGAAGGGCATCCTGTTATTGATATCAGTTATCGCTTGCCGGATGCAAGTGTAGCAGAAATTACGGGGCTGCTTGAAACACTTAATGCGCCAGAAACACAAGGCAAAATGGATTTGCCGGATGTTGCGGAAACATTGATGCTGGATATTGATGAATTATTTCCGTTGACTGAATTGCTGGAAATTTTGCGTTTTGCAAAAGTTTTAAAAGGCGATCTTGCTATTACTGAAGAAGGGAAAGCATTTGTTGAAGCAGACATTTTGGAACGCAAAAAAATATTTTTGCAGCATTTAAAAAAATATGTACCACTCGCGCGTTATATTTATGATCAATTAAATCGCCATCCGCGGCATCGTGCGCTGGAGGAAAATTTTTTATCGCTGCTTGAAGATTATTTAACAGAAAAAGAGGCGGCGAGAGTATTGAGTACGGTGATTGAGTGGGGGCGGTATGCGGAATTGTTTGCGTATGATTATAATGCGGGTGTGTTGAGCTTGGAAAATCCGAATTAACTCTCGATAATTTAAAGCCATATTCCAAGATTACTGGTGCTACTCTAAAAAAGATCGATAATCAACTTTGAACAACTTTGCAATGCGTTTTGCAATAACTCTTCCAATATTACGAGTACCATTTTCCATTTGTGAAATATCAGATTGCGTTACTTTAATTTTTTTCGCCATGTCGATTTGAGTTAAATTTTCTCTGATTCTAATACCTTTTAGCAATGATCCTGGTTTTGTGTATTTTTTATTTATTTTTTCAAAAACTTTATTTGCATCAACAGTTGTACTATCGTCATTAACGCGATATTTATCGGCAATTTTTAGAGGAAAAACATATAAAATACCAGCATGTTTAACCCTAATAATATTATGGTGCTGTTTAGTATGGCGCTTTTTCGTGAGTGCCAACATAATATACCTCTATATATTTTTGCTTTTTATATACTTGCCAACAACAAACATAAGTGGGATTGCCTTTAATTAAATGACAATGTCTTTTATCTTCATTTTTTCTTCCTTGTAATTTTCCATAATTTGGCCAATTTTTTCCGGGCGCTGGCCCATATGTTTGTAAGTTATCAACAAGCACCTGTAAGACGAAGGATAGCTTTTCGCTTAACTGTTCTATTTGCTTATAGGCTTTGTTGGAAAATACAACTTTCCATTTCATTATAATATACCAAAATTAGGAATATTGCAAATTATGCAATATAATACTTGTTCAGTAAAGCACTTATAAACGCGTTTAGAGGAAGAGGGACGTTCTAATTGAGCGCATCTGTATCGAAGAGCCCCCTTCCTCCACATGCTTTTTGTGGAGTTCGGTGCAAGGGGAAGGAGGTAAAAAGTTTAATTATTTACGGACATCCGCTTTTTGGGTGTAGTATCTATCTCCACCAGTGTTTGTGGTGGTGATGAATTTTTAGGCGAAGCCAAAAACGTATGAGAACTTGTACTAAGCTTGACAGCCGTGCCCGTGCCGCAATGAATTCGAAGAAAAGTATTAATTTTTCCCAACGCTTCTCTTACCGTCATTGTGTCTTCAATCTTCAAGTGTTCCATAAATTTCTTATATGACTCAGGATCTGTCGTTTGATCCAGAATAGACGGCAAACTAGAGAATTTTCTGTCTAATATTGCATCTTTACTGCGTTTGTAATTGGTTTTCCCTGCTAGACTACACATGGTTATCACTAATGCAAGCACTAGAGCACTAGATAAAACGGGATAAACTTCCAGTTTGATTATGCTTTCATATAAGCCAAATGCCCGATTGCACGTGTCACTAAAATTCCATCTGGGTGGTGCGGCGAAACAATTATCCCATCTTTGGCCGAGAGGAGTGGTGCACGGAACAGGATTGTTGATCCTCAAATCAATGGCTTCGGATAAATAGTCTAAATTTCCGCAATTTATGATATATGGATCATACACATCGCAAGATTTAAGGCTGCCTTGACAATAAGGTACATTTTGTTTAATGGTGCAAGTGCCATTTTCGTCGTACTCAAAAATCTCAGGACAAGTGCCATTCATTTTAAATTTATGAACAATTTCATTGCTCGTCGCAAGCGTTGAATCGAGCTCAATGTTTTTTTCATGCGCGTCATTTAATCCCCAACGAATAAAATAAAATCCGCCTGTCGTGACAGATGCAGTTGCCAGGCAAAACGCTGCCATAATTCTATGACAGCGTTTTCTTTGTAATCTTTCCGGTTCAGCTTCAATAAGGCTCTCAAAGGTTCCATGAAAATCAGGCGCGATAGTTTTAAAATCAGGGGTGTTTTGAGATTCGGTTTCATTCAACAATGGAGTTCCTGTTCCTGAAAGCATAAATCATACCTCGGTTGATAAACCCATGATTTAATCAAACAAATCTTAAGGAAGTCTTAACGCCGATAATTTACCCAGTCGTTCCACCAGAATTTCTGCGCAAAATAAAAAAGTATCCAGAGAAATTCTTTCTTCTTCTTCAAGTGAAATAACATCGCTGAATGTTTTTTTCAGTGTTTCGAGATGCTGAATGATGATCTCATCAGGGTTTTGATTTTTTTCAATACTGCGCGAAATATTTTCTAATGTGTCAATAATTTCTTGATGAAAATTATTTAATAATTCTTGATTATTTTTAATAATTTTCGCAGCAGATATTTTTTGATATGCGTAAAACATAAACATAATGCTGCGAATAATTTCTTTTTCATACCACAACATTTGTTGAAAATAATTCAGATTAAATGATGTGCCGAATTTTTCTCTCCGCGCTTCACTCGCAAGTTTTCTTTGTGTAATGAGTGATTTGACAATTTCTTCATCCAGGTTTCCCAGTTTATTTTCATTGTCTTTTTTAGGCTTTCCGAAAAATAAATTTAGATAAAGTACACGGATTTTTGCAAGTGTAACGGATTGATTTTTTCGTAAGTGAGTTCTTGCATGAACAGGAAAAATAAATTGTGAAACCAGGGCTGCAATTAAAATTCCTAAGGAAATTTCTAGACAGCGCTCGAATCCTAGTTGTACAGAAGGGTTCTGTCCAAATAAAATAATCGCAACAGTAACGGCGCCCAGTGTGCCTGATTCATTGTAGCTTTTATTGCTGGTTGCAATAAAACTAAAAATCATCGCAGCGATCAATACGACAATCATGCTAATTTTAAAATCGCTGCCAAAAAATTCCAGAGTGATAATGGCGAGCATCGAGCCTGCGAGTGTTCCTAAAAATCGCATATAAGATTTTTGCATTACGCTGCCGACATTCATTTGTGCGCACATGACAACAAGTGTAGTAATCACAATCCATTGCATGGCTTGAAAATGAATATAATTTCCTATGAGGAATCCAATGAAGCAGGCTAAAGCGGTTTTTATGCTATGGATGAGTCGTTCGTTACGGACCCAGTTTTGTACGGCGATGGTTATGATGCTCATATATTTCTCTCGCTAAAAATTGATTGTAAGAACAATGTATTATCCTAAATTCGGCAGTTAGGAACGTAGTGAGAAAGACTACTGCGTTGAATCTAGAGATTTTTTTCCTGATTTTTTGTTTCAGCAATACTCACCTGTACGGTGAAACAAAAAATCAGGAAAAAAATCTCTAGATTCAATGCAGTAGGCTTTCGCAGTCGTTCCTAACTGCCGAATTTAGGATTATAATATTTCCAGCAAAATCCGCTAAATTGGCTATAATTTATGTAGTATAATAACAAGATTATAGCTATTAAATTTATCGCTATGAAACGTTTTTAATTATTTTAATTAATAGCGGGGTGGGAAATGTTTCGGAGTATTATCAAGCCCGACAATGTTGACCAGGTTCTCATGGAGCTTCGAGCTTCTACTGAAAAGCTCTTTGATTTTTCGGGAACGAATTTTGCTCTGTTACATGCTCATTGTTTTACTGATATTTTTTCTGCTTTAAGTTTTCTGCCGCATATGTTTTCCTTGAGATTAAATAACTGCAGAATTGATGAGAATAGCGCTGCACATATCGATACCTTGGCGTTGGGCATTATGACTGCTACAAATATGGAATCTTTTGAGTTTATGCGGTCTATTTCAGGTAGATGCTCAGCGGAATTCTCAGAGGCAGTCTTATTGCGTATTGCTGAAAGTTTGATAAGAAATCACAATGTGAAAACGATTAAAATCGATGGGTATCGCGTGACACCTCCCACTGTTTGTGAAATATTAAAAAATCATCCAACTGCTATCTACGTTTTTGTGGATGGTCTGCCAAAGAGTAGTCAATATGGATTTTTTAAACCTGCCTCTAATGAAGTTGTTTCGAGCGAGCCGAATGTGGAAACGCCAACAGTAAAGTATGCAGGGAAAAAATAGTCTGCTTTTTCTAATTTTTAATGGCATTTATAATTCTCTGTTTTTAACAGCTCTGTCATCCCGGAATTTAGTAGCGCTTAATTCGCGCCCTTTGCGAATTTAGCGCTACTTAATGTCCGGGATCCACTTATCATTGGGGTAGATCCCGGACATTAACTCACTCTAAATTCGCAAAAAGCGC
>DATIJV010000123.1:0-7724 GCA_035478255.1 Gammaproteobacteria bacterium | reverse complement strand
TAATGTCCGGGATCTACTTATCATTTGGGTGGATCCCGGACATTAACTCAGTCTAAATTCGCGAAAAGCGCGAATTAAGACTGAGTAAATTCCGGGATGACGCTCTAATCAGCTTTCGCTTAACTTAATGGCAGTGCCCCTATCCCCTTCCTGCAAGTGTTTTTCTTGGAGTTCGGTGCAAGGAAAAGCAGGTCAAAAATAAAATCACAACGCTGCGATTTTTTCCAACTGCTGCTCAAGTTTATGTAACGTTCCTTTAACATCCGCTAATTTTAAACGCTCTTTTTCTACAATCTCTCCCGGTGCGCGATCAACAAAATTCGGATTTTGTAATTTCGATTCCGCCCGTTCAATTTCTTTTGTCAACTTAGAAATTTCCCGCGACAAACGTTCCGATTCTTCTGCTTTATTAATTAATCCTGCCATTGGAATCAAAATTTCTAATTCTCCGACTAACGCTGTCGCTGATTCAGGCAATGCATCATTCAGAGAGACCCAATCTGCATTTTCCAATTTCGCCAATGTTGAAATTAAACGTTGATATTTCTCGAAACGATTTTTATCTTCTTTTGTTCCTTTATTCAATAAAACCCTTAACTGCTTCGCGGGCGAAATATTCATTTCACTGCGCAATGTGCGAATGGCCACGACAATATTTTTCAACCATTCTAATTCTGCTTCTATCGCATCATTTTTTAATGTTTTATCAAATTGAGGATAAGGTTCAAACATAATGGTCTTTGTGAGAATATTTGCAAGCGGTGCGATCCGCTGCCAGATTTCTTCTGTAATAAACGGCATCACAGGATGCAGCAATCGTAGCAAATTTTCTAACACAGTCACTAAAGTCCAGCGTGTGCCGCGCAATTGCCCATCTGTGCTTTCATTCGACATTAAAATCGGTTTCGATAATTCCAGATACCAATCACAAAATTCATTCCAGGTAAATTCATAAAGCGTTTGCGCAAATAAATCAAAACGATATTGGGCAAGTGCATCATGCGCTAACTGAATTGTTGTTTGCAAACGCGACAAAATCCATTTGTCCGGCAGCGATAATTCTCCTTCGTTAATTTCTTTGCCTTCCGTATTCATCATCACATAACGTGCTGCATTCCATAATTTATTACAAAAATTGCGATAACCTTCAAGTCGGCTTAAATCAAAACGAATTTCACGACCATAGGATGCCAGCGCACAAAAAGTAAAACGTAAGGCATCGGTGCCAAATGCCGCGATTCCTTCGGGAAATTCATCGCGCGTGTTTTTTTCAATTTTTTTTGCCATGCCAGGCTGCATTAATCCATAGGTGCGTTTTTGCAGTAATTTTTCCAGCGAAATACCGTCAATTAAATCTAAAGGATCTAAAACGTTTCCTTTCGATTTCGACATTTTCTGACCGTGCGCATCGCGAATCAGACCCGTGATGAAAACTTCTTTGAACGGAACATCGCCCATCAATTTCAAGCCCATCATAATCATGCGCGCGACCCAAAAAAAGATAATATCGAAACCCGTCACCAGTACGCTGGTTGGATAAAATATTTTTAATTCCGGTGTTTTTAGAGGCCAGCCTAATGTCGAGAATGGCCATAATGCGGAAGAAAACCAGGTATCCAGCACATCTGTTTCCTGATGTAATTTAACATCAGTATTTAACTGATAACGTTTACGAACATCTGCTTCATCGTGACCGACATAGACATTTTCTTGATTGTCATACCACACAGGAATACGATGGCCCCACCATAATTGCCGGCTGATGCACCAATCTTCAATATTGTTTAGCCATTGAAAATATGTTTTCGACCAGTTTTCTGGAATAAAACGCACTTTTTTTTCTTCAACGGCACGAATTGCGGGTTCTGCCAGCGGTTTCATTTTCATGAACCATTGCTGCGTGAGATAGGGTTCCACAATCACATCAGATTTTTCACCGCGCGGAATTTTTAACAGATGTTTATCTGTTTTTTCCAGTAAACCTGCCAATTCCAAATCTTTAATAATTTTTTCTCGTGCAGCAAAACGGTCCAATCCTTGATAAGCAGCGGGCGCATTTTCATTCATGTGCGCATCGGGGGTGAAAATATTGATCGGTGTGAGTTGATGCCGCTGTCCGACTGCATAATCATTAAAATCATGTGCAGGTGTGATTTTCACGCAGCCGCTACCAAATTCTTTTTCAACAAATTCATCCGCAATAATCGGAACCATGCGATTGGTGAGAGGAAGCACTACTTTTTTGCCGATTAAATGACGATAACGTTCATCATCCGGGTGAACTGCAACAGCGACGTCACCCAGCATCGTTTCTGGACGCGTTGTTGCAACGGTTACATATCCATCTTGATCTTCGAGTGGATAGCGAATATGCCAGAGTTTTCCTTCTTCTTCATGATTGATGACTTCAAGATCAGAAATAGCAGTTAATAATTTAGGGTCCCAATTCACGAGCCGCGTGCCGCGATAAATTAAACCTTCTTCGTATAAACGAATAAACACTTCTCGCACAGCATGCGAAAGCGGTTCATCTAAAGTGAAACGTTCGCGCGACCAATCCATCGATGTGCCGAGTCTTCGTGTTTGACGTGTAATGGTATCGCCGGATTCTGCTTTCCATTCCCAGACTTTTTTTACAAATTCATCACGTCCTAAATCATGGCGGGTTTTGTTTTCTGCTAATAATTTTCGTTCGACCACCATTTGTGTCGCGATGCCTGCATGGTCTGTGCCAGGCTGCCACAATGTTGTATCACCCAGCATCCGATGATAACGAATTAAAATATCCATGAGTGTGTGTTGAAAACCATGTCCCATGTGCAAGCTGCCGGTGACATTGGGCGGCGGCAGCATGATGCAGTATGGCGTGTTTTGATTGCGCGGTTCGAAATACTGATGGTTTTCCCAATGGGAATACCAGGATTGTTCGATAGCTTGAGGGTTGTATGTTTTATCCATGATGATTGATTTCGCTCGATTGTAATTTGTGTGTGTTGATTTCGAATTGTTGTGATCGATAAAAACGATAACGCTCGCGGCCTGATTCCTGAGAATTATTTTCATTGAGAATCAGTTCAAAAATGCGCGCAAATTGTTTGTGAAATTCGGGAACTTCTCCGTGAAGATTAATTAAAATATCGCGATGTTTTTCAGGAACAGTTTCAAATCCAATTTGAATCGGCGGTGCAGGTTCAGGCCCATCGCCGTATAAATTATGCGGTAAAAAACTGTCGTCGCGGTACGTCCATAATATTTCATCGAGTTGATGAGCTGCGGCGCGGTCTGCTGTATGCACGTAAATGCGGTGTTTTTGTTTGTAGGCTTTTTCTATCAGACGACAGGCAAATTGCAAACGCGCGGTCGCGGTGGTTTCTGGCAGAATATAAAAATCAATTTTTGGCATAAAATTGTTACCTTAATAATTTTGATACCTCCTTCCCCTGTCCCCTTCCTCCAAGGAAAGCACTTGGAGGAAGGGGGACGTTCTAATCAAGCATATCTTAATCGGAGCGTCACCCCTTCCTCCACGTGTTTTTCGTGGAGGAAGGGGCCGGGGGAAGGAGGTATAATTATTTTCTGACTCGATTCAACAAAAACTGTACCAATAGCGGCACCGGCCGCCCCGTTGCATACCGATCTCCACCCATCATCATCGCAGCCGTTCCTGCCACATCCAAATGCGCCCAATGAAATTTTTTCGCAAAACGCGAAAGAAAACACGCCGCTGTAATCGTACCTGCTGCACGCCCGCCCACATTTGACATATCAGCAAACGGGCTTTTTAACTGTTCCTGATAATCTTCCCATAAAGGCAATTGCCATGCCCGATCATGACTTTCAATGCCCGCTGCTAACAATTCATCTGCTAACGGTTGATGATTAGAAAGCATGCCTGTCGCATGATGTCCAAGGGCAATGACAACTGCACCTGTTAAAGTTGCAATATCAATCACTACTTCTGGTTTATAGCGCTCCACATACGTCAACGCATCACACAATACCAACCGGCCTTCTGCATCGGTATTCATGATTTCAACGGTTTGTCCTGACAGTGTTGTCACAATATCTTCAGGCTTCGTTGCATGTCCGCTCGGCATGTTTTCAGCTATGGCCAACACACCCACCAAATTAACCGGCAACTTTAATTCTGCTACGGCTTTAAACGTTCCCATCACTGTTGCAGTGCCGCACATATCATATTTCATGCCTACCATGCTATCAGCGGGTTTTAACGATAATCCGCCGGTATCAAAGGTAATCCCTTTACCAACCAATGCGATAGGCGCCTGTTTTTTGTTCGCTCCCTGATATTCCAGACAAACCAGCTTGGCATTTTCATCAGATCCTTTCGTCACTGCCAAAAAAGCACCCATGCCAAGTTTTTCCATGTCGCGTTCTTCGAGTACTTTGACTTTGATGGATTGATATTTTTTGGCTAATAATTTGGCCTGGTCCGCCAAATAAGCAGGCGTTGCAATATTGCTTGGCCGATTAGCGAGATTTTTAGTGAATTCCATGCCGTCTGCAATCGCAAGGCCCTGTTTGATCGCTATTTCGGACATAGCAATCTGTTTTTTATCCGAAAGAGGTAAATGAATTTGCTGCAGAGAGGATTTTTGTTCTTTATGGCTCTTAAATTCATCAAATTGATAGAGCGCTTCAAACGTGACTTCCACTAATTGCTTCACTTTCCACGCTGCATCATGGCCATTGACGGCTAATTCCGTCAAATGGACTACTGCATCTTTAATTTTGGCACTATTCAGTGCTTTCATGCTGTTCAGTATAATTTTTCGATAATCACGCGCGGTCAAGACCGTCTGTTTGCCGCATCCTACCAATAAAATGCGGCGGGCAGGCAAGTTGGGAACGGAATGCAGCAGCAAAGTCTGGCCGGTTTTTCCCTCAAATTCACCTGATTTAAGCAGTTGGCTAAAGTAATTTTTACTGATTTTATCCAGTTTTTTAGCCGTGCCGCTTAACTCATTGTTTTCAAACACTCCAATTACCTGGCACGAATGCGTTATTCTATCGGGATTTCCATTCTCAATTTTAAATTTCATGTTGGTTCCTGATTGAGTATAATAAAAAGCGATTTTATAAGAATGTGGCTGCGTGCGAAAGCATTAATGATTATTTCCCGTTATCTCATCAAAGAAGTTTTTCATACACTGCTTGCGGTGACGTTTGTATTGCTGCTGGTTTTTATCAGCCAGCAACTGGTTCGTTATTTAAGTTATGCGGCTTCAGGCAAAATTGCTGCGAATATTTTGCTGCAAATTGTCGGTTTTGAAATACCTTATCTACTCGCCTTATTGTTGCCGCTGGGATTGTTTCTTGGAATTATTCTCACCTATGGGCGTTTGTATACCGATAATGAATTGCGCGTGCTGCATGCCTGCGGATTAAGTATAAAACGTCTTATCATGATCACTGGAACACTTGCGGCGTTAATCGCTCTTGTCGTTGGAATTTTAATGCTATGGGTCAATCCGACGATTGCGGAAAACAAGCAAAAAATATTAACCAGCGGCTCGGCAGATAATTTATTGGATACGTTAATGCCAGGACGTTTTCAGGTAACCAGTGATGGAAAACGTGTAGCGTATGTCGAAAAAATTTCGCGTAATCGTAAAGAAGCGGACAATATTTTCATCGCAGAACAGGAAAAAAATGCAGTCGATATGACAGGAACGCCCTGGATTGTTTTATCTGCAAAAAATGGTTATCAAATGATTGATTCGCAAACTCAGGAAGCTTTTGTTGTGGCGACAAATGGTTATCGATATGCAGGAACGCCGGGACAAAATGATTATCGCATTATCCAATTTGAAAAATATGCGATTAAAACACCTGATACAAATTTGAATACGCAGCGGCAAATTGATGAAGCAATTCCGACAAAAAAACTCATCAAAACTTACCATGATCCAAACAGTGCGTCTGAATTACAATGGCGTTTCGCTATTCCTTTTTCTGCATTTTTGCTGGCGCTTATGGCAATTCCTTTGAGTCAGGTTAAACCGCGGCAGGGTCGTTATACGATGCTGCTTCCTGCGGTTTTAATTTATGTCGCATACATGAATTTACTTTTTGCGGGAAGAAATTTGATTGAACAAAAAACGGTATCCGTTCTCATGGGTTTGTGGTGGGTGCATCTTATCGCACTGGTATTAATTATTGGATTGCTTTGGCGGACACGACGGTCATGATTTATATTCTTCCTCGCTATATTGCCAAAACCGTTATTCTCGCAACCCTGCTTGTGATGCTTGTGGTATTGGGTTTGGCATTTTTCATTAATTTGCTGAGCGAATTGCGTGATGTGGGTGTCGGTGATTATGGTTTGCTCCAGGCTGCAATGCATGCATTTTTAGAACTTCCTTACAATATTTATGTGTTTTTTCCGATGCTGGTTTTACTGGGCGGGTTATTAGGATTGAGCATGCTTGCCTCTCACCAGGAATTAATTGTTATGCGCGCGTCAGGTGTTTCTATCCGAAAAATCATGATGGCAGTTTTTACTGCCGCGGTTGTTTTGATCGCAATTGGCATGATGATCGGGGAAATCATTGCACCGCGTGCGCACTATCTCGCTGATGTGCATAAATCAACAGAGCAAAGCGGCGGACAGGCGGTGATTACTGCTGCTGGTTTGTGGGTGCATGAAGGTAACAGTTTTGTGCACATTGACCGCGTGATGGCGCATCGGCATCTGGAAGGTGTAACGCGTTATGAATTTGATAACAACCATCAATTGCTGGCTGCATATTTTGCGAAAACAATGGATTATCGGGATGGACATTGGAAATTGCATGATTTGGCCAAAACAACTTTTACACTGGATCATACGCGTAGTGAACAATTGGCGGATGCGACCTGGGATTTAACCTTAAATCCGAACGTGTTGAGTATAGGATTGCTTGAGCCCGAAGAAATGCCGCTCACGCAATTGTCGAGTTTTATGCGTCATTTGACTAAAAATGGTTTGCAGGCCACAGAATTTCAATTTTCATTTTGGAAGCGGATTTTGCAGCCATTGACTATTTTGGTGATGTTATTTTTGGCTGTGCCATTTGTTTTTACTGCACCGCGATCGATTAACTTAGGCTTGCAAATGTTATTGGGTGTCGTGACAGGGTTTGTGTTTTACATTATGAATTCGATGCTGGGTCAATTGAGTATTGTTTATCAATTACCGCCATTTTTTGCGGCTTTATTGCCGATTCTGGTTTTTGCAGGGTTGGGATATTTTTTGATGTTGCGGGTAAAGTTATAAGCTATTGATTTTCATTCCTTTATTTTTTAATGTTTTTTATAATCCATTAATATTATTATACATTTTATTAATTTATGTGTTATAATTGCCCATAAAACACAAGACGAGAGTGTGTTATGGTTATGAAAATTGATCCCAGAGATCTAACAGAAAAGCAGGCTAGGTTGTTAGAGGCTTTTTTTGCGCAAGAAGAACAGAACGATAAGGACAATAAGGAACCAGGGAATCTCAGAATAAAAAGATATACAAAGAATGTTACATATCAAGTTGGTAATAAGAAATTTCTATTGACTAGCGGACTCACCCGTAGAAAAAAAAGATATGACCGTATTGTTGTATTAGGCCCAGATCAAAGCATACCGCTTCTAAGGAATAGAAAAAAATCGACTCTTTATTTTAAAAAAGTCCATTTTAAAAAAGTCGGGGATTGTATTCTCGTACAAGC
>DATIJV010000122.1:0-3991 GCA_035478255.1 Gammaproteobacteria bacterium | reverse complement strand
CTCCAAGCGCGCTCTTCGCTTGGAGGAAGGGGCGGGGGGAAGGAGGTATGAAATATCCGGGCTAAAAAACTCACCCCTCCATCTTCAGTTTTTCCCAATACATCTCATAAAGCTCCAGCGCCTCATCCGAGATATCCATCTGATAATGTCCACGGCGTAAGGTCTCATGCGAAGGATAAACCGTTGCATTTTCTCGAAGCTCCCGCGGCAAGATTTTTTTAGCGGCAAGATTCGGCGTCGGATAATTATTGCTTAAACTGATCGCCTTCGCGACATCCGCCCGCAGCATAAAATTAATAAACCGGTACGCATTTTCCGAATGCGGTGCATTTTTCGGAATCGCAAAACTGTCTACCCAAATCAGAAAACCGTCTTTCGGATACGTAAACACTAAATTTGGATTTTCTCTTTGTGATTTATAAAGATCACCATTCCAAACCATGCCTACCGTAATATCTTCATCAATCAAAATCGTAATCACACCGTCACTTTTAAAAACTTTAATATTCGGCAGCAATTCTTTCAACTTCAAATAGGCTTGTCTGATATGTTCAGGATTGCTGTCATTGACGGAATAACCCAGTGTAATTAATGCCATCGAAAAAACTTCGCGCGAATCATCCAGTAACATCAATTGATTTTCGTATTTTTTATCCCAGATGTCTGTCCAGCGTGAAATGCTATTGGCTGGATAATTATGGGTATTAACAAATATTCCCGTCGTTCCCCAAATAAAAGGAATGCTGTAATTATTATGCGGATCATGATTTTTATTTAAGAATTCTGGATCCAGATTTTTAAAATGCGGCAATTTGGATTGATCAATTTTCAAAAGCATATCCTGGCGGCGCATGCGATCAATATAATAACTCGACGGTTCAATGACATCATAACCTGGATTTTTTGCTGCTTTTAATTTCGCATACATGATTTCGTTACTGTCATAAGTCGAAAAATTCACTTTAATGCCAGTTTCTTTTTCAAATTGCTGAATTGCAAACTCCGGGATGACGCCTGACCAGGTATATAAATTAAGCACATTTTCTTCAGCAGCATAAACTGCAGTGGAAAAAAGAAAGCCCAAAATAAATAACAATTTCATGGCTTTTTCCTCCCGATAAGTTGAGAAAAAATAATGAGAGAGAGCGTGATTAAAAACGTTATGCTGCACAGCGCATTAATTTCTGGTTTTACGCCTAATCGAACCATGGAATAAATTTTCAGCGGCAAGATTTCAAAGTCGGGCCCTGCAACAAAATAACTGATAATCACATCATCAACTGACAAGGTAAAACTTAGCAGCCAGCCTGCCAATAAGGCAGGCCAGAGCAGCGGTAAAATAACTCGCGTAAAAATCATGGTATCCGTTGCGCCCAGATCTTTTGCTGCTTCAAAAATATATTGATCAAAACTCACAATCCGGCTGTAAACCGTGACCACGACAAAGGGAATGCAAAATGTAATATGCGCGAGCAGCAAACTCCAAAATCCCAAAGAAATTTTTACCAGACTAAATAAAATCAGCAGCGAAATTCCCATGACGATGTCCGGCGATAAAATTAAAATAAACACTAACCCATACAACACGTTTCGCCCAAAAAAATCATAGCGATATAACGATATTGCAGCGAGTGCGCCGATACAGGTTGCAATGGTTGCCGCAAAAATTCCTAATACTACGGAATGGCCCGCAGCAATCCAGAGGTCTACATCAGATAATAATTCATGATACCAGCGCATAGAAAAACCGTGCCAGACAAGCGAATACTGCGCACTATTAAATGAATACACGATCAATACGATAATCGGAATGTAAAAAAACAAATAAATGGCGGTTAAATATGAGTGGATGGGTAAACGTTTCATAATAAATCATCTCGCGATTGATTATTACGCGTGCTGCGCCAATAAATGAATAACAGAACTGCCAGCACTAAGGTAAACACGATACTGACCGCTGATCCCATCGGCCAATTTTCTGCAATTAAAAATTGATTTTGAATTAAGTTGCCCAGCAAAATTGATTTTGAGCCGCCGAGCAAATCTGGGATATAAAAAATTGTCATCGCTGGCAAAAACACTAAAATACAGCCGGATAAAATGCCGGGCAAAGTCAGCGGGAGAATGACGCGGCGAAAAGTCGTGAAACGATTCGCTCCCAAGTCCCGCGCTGCATCAATCAGCCGATGATCGAGCCGTTCAATATTCGTGAGTAAAGGCAAAATCATAAATGGCAGTAAGTTATAAACTAATCCAATCATGACAGAAGTATCGGTAAATAATAATGGCAGCGGCTTATCGATCACTCCCAAGCCCATCAAAACAGAATTGATCAAGCCTTTGGGTTTTAAAATCGTAATCATTGAATAACAGCGAATCAGCGAACTTGTCCAAAAAGGAATGATAATAAAAAGAACTAATACGCTTTTGAAACGCGTTTGCATGCGTGCGATTAAATACGCGAATGGATAACCCAGCAGTAAACAAATCGCTGTGCAAATGCTTGCGACATAAAAAGATTCTTTAAAAATTTTGATATAAATAAAATTGTTTAGCTGAAAATAATTGGTCAGGGTTAGCGGGAGTGCAATTAATTGACTGTCATTATGACTCATGAAGCTTGCGAGTGATACCAAACCAAACGGCACCAGTGCAAATAATAAAAGCCAGATCCAGATGATCGACAGAGAAAATTGTTTGAATAAGCTGTTATGTTTCATGCGGCAGGATCACCTCCCACCCAGAGAGCCAGGTTGTCCACACTGGCTCGCCGATCGCATATTCCAGACGATCATCATCTTCATCAAAGAATTCAGTTGCAGCGACTAGCTGATTGTTGGATAAACGTACCATGAGATCAACTGTTGTGCCTTTATAAATAACTTCTTCTACTTGCCCCGGAAACATATCATTGGTGTCATCGACTTCTGAATGGTCCCAGACGCGCAAGTCTTCTGGTCTGACAAGCACGAGGGCTTTTTGTCCGACGGTAAATTCACGCGAACTTTTGACGATGCGTTCTTTGCCATGAATGCTGACTGTGATTTTATTGCCATTGATGGCGAGGATTTCACTATCGAAAATATTCACTTCACCAATAAATTGCGCGACGGTGAGATTTTGCGGTTTTTCATAAACTTGACGCGGCGTACCGATTTGTTCAATACCGCCTTCATTCATGACGACGACGCGGTCAGACATTGATAATGCTTCTTCTTGGTCATGCGTCACAAAAATAAATGTAATGCCCAGTTTGCGTTGTAATTGTTTTAATTCGATCTGCATGGTTTTTCGCAGACGATAATCGAGCGAGCTTAAGGGTTCGTCCAGCAAGAGGACAAGCGGACGATTGACAACAGCGCGAGCGATTGCAACACGTTGTTGTTGACCACCGCTTAATTGTTCAGGTTTGCGTTTGGCATATTTTTCAAGCTTCACGATTTTAAGGACTTCTGCCACGCGTTCTTCAATTTCCTGTTTCGGTAATTTTTGGCAGCAGAGACCAAATGCGACATTCTCATAAACAGTCATATGCGGAAACAATGCGTAACTTTGAAAAACAGTATGAACATGGCGCAAATGCGGCGGTAAGCCATCCACGTTTTTGCCATTAATAAAAATTTTGCCGGTGGTCGGGGCTTCAAATCCTGAAATTAAACGTAATAATGTTGTTTTCCCGCAGCCGGAGGGCCCGAGTAAGGTCAGAAACTCGCCATTATGCACTTCAAGATTAATATCAAAGAGAATTTGATGATCATGGATTGTCTTCGACACATCTCGAAGTTCGATTACATTCGTTGTCATTTTCCCTTATGGTCCCAATCAATAATCAATCAAGAAAAGCTGCAAATTATGGATTCTCTACCACGGGAAGTCTAGCATTTTTGAATCGTATTAATAAATCGCTTTTGAAGAACGTATGATTATCATTTTTCTGTTTTCTGTCATGCCAGCATGCTTTTAGCTGGCATCCAGTGACTTTAAAGACGCT
>DATIJV010000121.1:0-16124 GCA_035478255.1 Gammaproteobacteria bacterium | reverse complement strand
GCATCCAGTGTCCTTGAAGACGCTGGATGCCAGCTAAAAGCATGCTGGCATGACAGCGAGGAAACTTCCACCGAATTACTTAACGATTGAGGAAAGGCGTAAAAGATATTAATTTCCTTGCACCATCGCTAATTGATTATCCACAATTGCAAGAGCATATTCCGCCTTCGCATCAGCTTTTTTAGCACCTTCGGTTGAGGAAGTTAATGCACCTTCAATCTCGCTATACAAATCTGCATCGTGCATGACAGCAGCGGCCAAACGAACTCTCGCCATCGCCCAAGCAGGATAGTCATTTGAATCTGCGGTTCTCAAAAGATTTTTTTCCAGACCTTCAGAGACAGATTCGGTTCCCGTTAAAGAGCGTATTTCCTGTTTTATTAATTCATAATTCTGTCGATCTTCTGCATTGGCAGCAGCATATAAATCCATTACACAAGCCCATAATACATTAGATAAGGCTTCATGCGTCCGTTTGGCCTTGTATTCGTCTGACAACGTCATCGTGTCATGCCGCATTTTTTCCTGGTACATTCTATAATTTTTTTTGTCCATCGCAGTAAAATATGCTTCTGCCCACGTATGAAAAGCCAGGCTATCGTCTTTCGTCAGGGGTTCCTCAAGAACATGCAGCAATTTACACCGGATTTGCATAACCATGGCGGTATTTGTCATCGCATCTGCAGCAAGTAAAACACGTCCAAGCATCCATCCTTTAAAAGATTCATTTCGCATCCATTGCGGAAAATCAGTTGGTTTTTTTTGAAGAGCATTAAGCTCCACGAGCATATGATCACGCATGAGTTTGTAGCGTTTCTTATCGCCAAGTTCAGCACTAACAATCAGGGGCAAACTCGCAGCATAAGGATCATGAGCAGATACGGATAAATTATCTGCAATCGTTTCAACTTCCTTTCTTGCTTTGAAAGAAATACCGTTAAGGTTTTTGGGGTGAATGGAGGTTTGTTTAATAAGCGGCTCGGCAAGAACAGCGCGTTGAACAATTAAAACAATTAACATTAAAACAATTTTTTTTAAGTCCATCAGAGAGTCCTCATTTTATATTATACCTTGCGCGACCATAATTTGAGGATTTTAGCGCTCAGATTATGGCCGCGCAAGGTATAAGTTAAGCAGCCAAAGCTTTTAACACTGCTTTAGGCGCCTTATCAATCACTTTAAGAAAATTACGTGCAACTGTAGTGGGGGTCCGCCTGTGTTGTTCCCATTCTTGCACTGTTCTCACACTAACACCAAAATAACCCGCAAATTCTTCTTGTGAAACCTGTAGTTTTTCACGAATTGCCTTTACGTCAATTTCCTTAGGCGCATGAACGCGTTTAAATTTTTTTAAATCTGCTTTAGTCAATGGCTTGGCATCAGGATCAGACTTTGCAGCTGTAACGATTTGCTTTTCAGTCAAGGATTTTACCTTCGGCCAATTCGTTTTGCCTGGTGATCTACGCTTCATAGTAAGTTTTGCGTTCATTTTTACTTGCCCTCCGAACAGAGATAATTCTCGTTTTATTCCCTCTTAGCGTATAAACTAATAAAAGAACGACATCGTGCACCATTCCGATAGTTTGAAACCTCATTTCTCCGCGTCTATTACTTTCAAATTCGATTCGAGCGGGATCATCAAATATTGTAATAGCATCCATAAAATCAATCCCATGTTTTTCGAGATTATGTTTTCTTTTGTTCTCATTCCATTCAAAATATGTCATATGCCAAATCATACGTCAATGACGTACTAAGATCAAGCGATTTTAAAGAAGCTCACTTTAACCCTGAAAGCCTCTGCAACGCAATTCGCTCGGCCACTTCATTCGGCGCAATATTTTCTTTTTCTGCCTGAACAAACACTTCCGTCGCGCTATGAAAAATATCGCTCACCTGTTTTCTGGCCAATTCTACATTGTCATGATCATACGCCGCAGCAACATAAATTAATCCGCCCGCATTAATTAAAAAATCCGGTGCGTATAAAATCCCGCGCTCATGCAATAAAGCAGCATGATGTTGGTGCGCTAACTGGTTATTCGCAGAACCTGCAACAATCACTGCGCGCAATCGTTTGATCGTATGCAAATTTAATATGGCACCTAAAGCACACGGCGCGAAAACATCCGCATGAACATCATAAATCGCATCAGTCGCACAAGTCGCGACACCAAATTCTTCCACACAACGCTGTAATGATTTGGGATTCACATCAGACATCGTTAAACGCGCGCCTAATTCATGCAATTCTTTTGCCAAAAAATATCCCACATGCCCTGCGCCCTGAATGGCAATGTGAACACCTTCCAGATTGTCGCGATTTAACCTGAACCGCACCGCCGCTTCAATCCCACGTTTAACACCATGCGCAGTATGCAGTGAAGGATCTCCACCGACGCCGGAAGCTGTTGTACAAGTCACATAAGGTGTGCGCGTTTCTACAATATCCATATCTTCTGCACTGGTGCCGCTATCTACCGCAGTAATGTATCGTCCATCCAATTCATTCACAAAATCCGCGAACGCTTCAAAATATGCCTTCCTGTCATCAATCATTTTCGGCTTGATTAAAACGGCTTTTGCACCGCCATGTTTTAAATTACTGATGGCTGACTTGTAACTCATCATCACGCCTAATCGTAATGCATCTTCTAACGCTGCATCGGTCGAAGGATAATGCACCAGACGACAACCTCCAATCGCAGGGCCCAATTTTAAATTATGCACCGCAACAATCGCTTTAAGACCGGTTTTATGATCAAACTTGATGTGCACTTGGTCGAAGTTTAAAAGATCTGCATAACGAAAAAGTCCATCCAGAGCAGTATGGCGTTTTTTTTGCTGATGGCTTTTCATGACAGCATCCTTTTTTAAATTTTCTTTTTCTAAAATGATATCCATTTTAAAATTCCTGATGAAAAAGATTATGATTGTTTTGTTTTTTTAATACGATTTACCGCATTAATTTGTGCGATTGCTTCGGCTAATTCTGTTGTCGCGCGCGCAATATCAATTTCTGATGCGCGGTCATGGAGCGCTTTTTCTGCATGTTCTTTGGCTTGAATGGCCGAAGCTTCATCGATATCTTTTGCGCGAACCACTGTATCCGCTAAAACCGTCACACAAAATGGCTGCACTTCAAGCATCCCGCTATTGACATAAAATATCTCTTCTACACTGTCTGGCAAAGATGTGCGAATACTGCCTGCTTTCAGCTTGGTAATAAGAGGAGTGTGGCCTGGCGCGATACCCAGCTCGCCCATTTCACCTGTCAAAAATACCATTTCAACCTGTCCAGAAAAAATTTCCTGCTCGGCACTGACAATATCCAATCGTAGAGTTTTAGGAGCTGTCATCTCTTATACCTTAGCTTTGTCTTTTAATTTTTTCGCTTTTTCTACCGCTTCATCAATCGTACCCACCATGTAGAATGCATCTTCAGGCAAGTGATCATATTCACCCGCTACAATCCCTTTGAAACCGCGAATGGTTTCTTTAATCGGAACGTAACGGCCTGGTGTGCCAGTGAAAATTTCCGCAACAAAGAAAGGCTGCGACAGAAAGCTTTGAATTTTACGCGCGCGCGTGACAGTCATGCGGTCTTCTTCAGATAATTCATCCATCCCTAAAATCGCGATAATATCTTTTAATTCTTTATAACGCTGCAAGGTTGTCTGTACGGACAGCGCAACATCGTAATGATCTTGCCCCACAACTAATGGATCCAGTTGGCGGCTAGTGGAATCCAGCGGATCAACCGCGGGATAAATGCCTAATTCTGCAATTTGTCGTGACAATACGACGGTTGCATCCAGATGCGCAAAAGTCGTAGCGGGCGAAGGATCGGTTAAATCGTCTGCAGGAACGTAAACTGCCTGCACCGAAGTGATAGAACCTTTTTTCGTGGAAGTAATGCGTTCTTGCAGAGTACCCATTTCCTCTGCCAGTGTCGGTTGATAACCAACCGCTGAAGGAATACGGCCAAGCAGTGCAGAAACTTCCACACCGGCCAAAGTATAACGATAAATATTATCGATAAATAACAAGACATCCCGGCCTTCATCACGAAACGCTTCTGCGATTGTCAAACCCGTTAGCGCAACACGCAAACGATTACCGGGCGGTTCATTCATCTGTCCGTAAACAAGAGAAACTTTATCTAATACTTTAGATTCTTTCATTTCGAGATAAAAATCGTTGCCTTCACGTGTGCGCTCGCCAACGCCTGCAAATACTGAATAACCACTGTGTTCGATGGCGATATTACGAATTAATTCCATCATGTTGACAGTTTTTCCGACGCCCGCACCCCCGAAAAGGCCAACTTTACCGCCTTTCGCAAAAGGACAGACAAGATCGATAACTTTAATGCCTGTTTCGAGTAATTCTTCGGAAACGGCCTGTTCTGCGAAACTCGGCGCGGGGCGGTGAATCGGTAAATATTGATCGGTTTCAATTGGGCCGATTTCATCAATCGGATTGCCTAAGACATCCATAATGCGCCCGAGCGTAAGTTTACCAACGGGGACCCTGATCGGGCTGCCAGTGTTTTTGACCGCCATGCCGCGACGTAAGCCATCGGTAACGCCCATGGCGATGGTTCTTACAACACCGTCACCTAATTGCTGCTGAACTTCCAGCACAACATTCGCGTCTTCGATTTTGAGTGCATCATAAATTTTAGGAACAGCGTCGCGGGGAAACTGGGCATCTACGACCGCACCGATAATTTCAGCAATATGACCTACACTCATTTTTACCTCTCTTAAAATTCAAATAACTTTCCGTATCTTATTAAACTACCGCCGCACCTGCCACGATTTCTGTCAATTCTTGCGTAATCGATGCCTGGCGCGCTTTGTTATATATCATTTGTAACTCATGAATCAATTCAGCTGCATTTTCCGTCGCGTTTTTCATTGCGATCATGCGCGCTGCCTGTTCACAAGCAATATTTTCTATTACGCCTCGATACACTTGCGCTTCAATATAACGCGACAATAATTCACTGAGTAAATACGCTGCATTGTCGGGTTCGTAAATATAATCCCAGTGATAGTCCAGCTTTTCATTATGCGATGCAACAACTGGCAATAATTGCTGTATCACGGGTTCTTGTTTCATTGTGTTAATAAAATGATTCGAACATAAATACAACGCATCAATGTCATGATTGATATAGGCATCCAGCATGACTTTCACTGCGCCGATTAAGTTCGCAATACTCGGCGCATCACCCAAATGACTCGTCTCCGCTAATACTTTTCCACCAATACGTTTAAAAAATGCTTCGCCTTTTGCTCCCATTAAACATAAGCTCACGTCGACAGATTTGGATTTCCATTCTCTAATATGCGAAATAGCTGTTTTAAGCAAATTAGCATTCAAACCGCCGCACAAGCCGCGGTCCGTTGTAACAATGATGTAACCTACGCGCTTGATTTCGCGTTCCTGTAAAAATTCATGTTTGTATTCTGGGTGACTTTTAGCGACATGCCCCAATACTTGCAGAATTTTTTTTGCATAGGGCTGCGCACGAAGCATACGTTCTTGTGCCTTGCGTTTTTTACTCCCCGCAACCATTTCCATCGCTTTAGTAATTTTCTGCGTGTTTTTAATGCTTCGAATTTTGGTCCGTACGCCTTTTCCAGCAGCCATAGCTGTACCTTTTTATACTAATGTTTTTTTAAAAAGTTCAATCATATGGCGAATAGCTTTTGCAATTTCATCATTGTAATCGCCGGTGGTGTTAATTTGATTCATCAAGTCACTGTGATTATTTCGTAAATCACGAAGCAAACCGCTTTCAAATTCGGAAACTTGATTGAGCGGCAAGCTGTCTAAATAGCCTTGATCTGCAGCAAATAAAACGACTGCCATTTCTGCGACCGATAAAGGATGATATTGTTTTTGCTTCATGATTTCTGTAATGCGCTGCCCGCGTTCTAATTGTTTACGCGTGACGTCATCTAAATCTGATGCAAATTGCGCAAAAGCAGCCAATTCGCGATAACGCGCTTGTGCGATACGAATTCCACCCACGAGTTTTTTCATAATTTTGGTTTGCGCAGCACCGCCTACACGAGAAACAGACAATCCTGCATTGATTGCAGGGCGAATACCGGCATTGAATAAATCGGTTTCAAGGAAAATCTGTCCATCGGTAATAGAAATCACATTGGTAGAAACAAATGCGGATACGTCGCCCGCTTGCGTTTCAATAATCGGAAGCGCAGTCAGTGAGCCTGTTTTTCCTTTCACTTTTCCGTCCGATATTTTTTCTACATATTCTGCATTGACACGAGAAGCGCGTTCCAGTAACCGTGAATGTAAATAAAAAATATCGCCCGGGTACGCTTCGCGGCCTGGTGGACGGCGCAATAATAATGAAATTTGCCGATAAGCCCAAGCTTGTTTGGTTAAATCATCATAAATAATTAATGCATCCTCACCTTTGTCACGGAAATATTCACCCATCGTACATCCTGAATAAGGTGCAATAAATTGCAATGCTGCAGCCTCTGATGCCGATGCCGCTACAATAATAGTATGTTCGAGCGCATGGTGTTCTTCGAGCTTGCGAACGACGGATGCAATCGATGAAGCTTTTTGGCCAATCGCAACGTAAATACATTTTACGCCAGTACCGCATTGATTGATGATCGTATCAATCGCCACAGCTGTTTTACCTGTTTGACGATCGCCGATAATCAATTCACGCTGACCACGGCCGATTGGAACCATCGCATCGATCGCTTTTAATCCGGTTTGCAGAGGTTGTGAAACCGGTTGGCGCGCAATAACACCTGGCGCCACTTTTTCAATCGGCGCAGTTTGTGAAGTGCTAATCGGGCCTTTGCCATCAATTGGATTCCCCAAAGCATCCACCACACGGCCGAGAAGCGCTTCGCCGATGGGAACTTCTAAAATTCGTCCTGTACATTTTGCAGTTTGGCCTTCTGCCAAAAGGTCTGTACGACCTAACACAACTGCGCC
The DNA here is from genome assembly GCA_035478255.1 of Gammaproteobacteria bacterium. GTDB lineage: Bacteria > Pseudomonadota > Gammaproteobacteria > DSM-16500 > DSM-16500 > DATIJJ01. The sequence continues at coordinate 9,125 of DATIJV010000121.1, read as the reverse complement.
GACATAATCACGCTCAAGGTTCATTGCCAAACCATAGGTATTTCCCACAAATTCGATCATTTCGCCCTGCATGACATCTGCCAGACCATGAATACGCACAATTCCATCTTTGAGACTGACAATCGTACCTTCAGTGCGCGTCTCGGCTGTCACATCAAATTTTTGAATTCTTTGCTTGATTAATTCACTGATTTCAGAGGGGCTTAATTGTGTATGCTGCATATTCGACATATTCGGTCACCTTAAAGAGATTCTGAAATAAATTTCATCATGCGATCCAGTTTGCCTCGCACTGAGCCGTCAATAACGGTATCGCCTGCAACGATGATGGCTCCGCCGATTAACGCTGGATCGATTTCACATTCGAGCGTGACCTGACGGTGCAGGCGTTCGTTTAGAATGTGAATCAATTGTTGTTGATACTTGTCATTCAATGGCACGGCAGAGGTAATCTGTACGTTTAATTTTTTTTCCTGCAAAGCACAATAGGATTTAAATAATTCTGCAATATCCGGTATGGCTTCAAGACGATCATTACTGGCTAACAGACGAATAAAATTTGTCATGGGAGCAGAAAGCCATTGTGCGAGAATATCACAGTATAAATTGATGAGTTGTTCTGTTGTGATGTCTGGACTCATCAACATTTTTTGCACAGAAAAATCTTGTGTCAATACAGCTGCTGCGTCGAGCATAGCCTGCCAAGAAGAAAGCGCTTCTTTATCTAACGCAAACTCAAATGCTGCGAGAGCATAAGGCCGCGCTATGTTTGTCATTTTTAATGTTGTCATATTTCAGCTGCAAATTCATCCAGTAATGCTGCATTAGCAGAAGCGTCTAAATGACGTTTTAGTATTTTCTCAGCGCCCGCTACAGCCAATCCCGCAAGCTGTTTGCGCAATGCTTCTTTAGTCTGGCTAATTTCCAGCGCAATCTGATCTTGTGCATGTTCAACAATACGTTTGCTTTCTGCGCGCGCATTTTCTTTTGCTTCTTCCACAATTTGCACCGAACGTTTATGCGCCTGGTCTACGACTTGTGTAGCTTCGAACCTGGCATCGCGAATGATGTTTAACGCTTTTTGCTCGGCTTCTTCCAGCTCACGCTGGCTGCGATCTGATGCTTCCAGGCCCGCAGCAATTCGTTTCTCACGTTCAGTCATGGCTTTGGTGAAAGGCGGCCACACATATTTCATGGTAAACCACACCAGAAGCGCAAATGTGATGAGTTGGCCGACTAAAGTTGCATTAATCTCCATTCTCTAACCCCCGCCTTTAACTCGTCGTTTGTTGCGCAGCAGCTAATACTGCATTCGCCAGCGGATTCTTGGATGCAAATAACAAGAACAAGCCCATCGCGATAGAAATAACCGCGAACGCATCAACAAGGCCCGCAACAATAAACATACGAACCATCAACATAGGAGATAATTCAGGCTGGCGGGCAACACCTTCCAGAAATTTACCGCCTAATACACCGAATCCAATCGCGGTCCCCAGTGAAGACAAACCCAGCAATAAACCCACTGCAACTGCTGTATACCCTTGAACCTGACCAATAATACTCGCAATTTCCATTAGACCTCCTAACTATATAAAAAACTTTAATGTGTTTCGTGCGCCATACTTAAATACACGATTGTCAGCATCATGAAAATAAAAGCCTGAATCGTAATAATCAAAATATGAAAAATCGCCCAAATCCCGCCTGGCAGCCATTGCAGCCACCATGGCATTAATGCAATCAAGATAAATATCAACTCTCCTGCAAACATGTTTCCGAAAAGCCGCAACGCTAGGGTAAAAGGCTTAGCGACTTCTTCAATCACGCGGAACGGTACGTTAAGAAAGAACAAATATGGGCCAAAGGGTTTGGTTAAAATTTCTTTGCCCAAGGCAAATCCTTTCACTGTTATATTGTAAAAAACAATCAATACAAAAATACTGATCGACATGGCGAATGTTGCATTGGGATCCGCTGTTGGAACGCCTTTAAAATGCTGAATGCCAAAAAAACCGAGAATACGCGGTAGCAAATCAATGGGCAATAAATCCATCGCATTCATGAAAAAGATCCACAAAAACACGACGAGGGCAAGAGGCGCGATTAACTGGCTTTTACCGTGATAGGATTCTTTGACTGTTCCATTCACGAAATCAATGACCATTTCCACGCAATTTTGCAATTTGCCGGGAACACCGGCTGTCATGTGTACAGCGATGTAGCGTAATAAGCCTGCAATAAATAAACCGATGACAATAGATACTGCGATGGTGTCCATATTAAATGACCAAAATCCACCCCCGCCAATGTGCGGAGTAAAATCTAGGGATAAATGTTCGAGATGATGCTCGATATACTGGCCGGATGTCATGGAATTTGCTTCGACGCTCATGGGCGCTCTCCTTTCGTGAAAATAACGAAGGATGCAATCCAGAGTGAAATGATTGCGCCGACAAAACCAATCAGGATGGAGAATATATTCGCTGGCATATATTTTAGAGGCATGTATTCTATGATTAATACGAACAATAACGCACTCAGCAATAATTTAAGGCCTTCGCCTGCAATAAATAATAAGAGGAATTGTTTTGCAGATTGGGCAGCCGTTTTGGCAAATATAAAACACACGAACAAGAAGGTCGGCAGCCAGTAAGCCAAACCGCCGAGCAGGGCTGAAAAACCACTTTGTATCCCGTGTAATAAAAATAGCAACAATGCAAGCCCCATAATCAAAATAAGCTGCCAATAAATAATGCGATACACTTGTTTTTTAATTGTTAATCCTGGCACAAAATCTCTATGTTTTCTGGTTTCGGAGAATTCGGCCGAGTATAATGACTTTTGATGGGCTTCGCAATGTAAAAAATGATGTTACTTCTTCCAAATGAAAAGCGCAGCGTTGTTGGAGGAAAAGTCAGTATTCGGTGGCCGTCGCGCGTTTCTTTATTTTGACCTCCTTCCCCTTTCCCCTTCCTCCACAAAAAGCATGTGGAGGAAGGGGGACGCTCCGATATAGATGCGCTAAATTAGAACGTCCCCCTTCCTCTAAACGCGCTTTTCGTTTGGAGGAAGGGGAAAGGGGAAGGAGGTAAAAAAACAAAAAACACGGATTTTACACTTCTCACCGAATACTGATGAGGAAAAGGTATATATTATTGAAAATACGCCAAGATAGAATCTAATTCTTCCAAATTTCCATATCGAATCACGACTCTTCCCTTGCCCTTGGGATTGCAATTAATAGCTACCATCAATTGCAGTTTCTGAGCTAAATCCTGCTGTAATCGCCTGATATCCGGGTCAATCGATTTCGGCATCGCAGGAAGATTCGGCAGCTGCATACGACGCACCAATTCTTCGGCGTCTCGAACAGATAACCCTTTTTCTGAAATCATTAATGCCGCATCAATTTGCGAACCCTGCGGCAAAGTCAGTAATGCGCGTGCATGGCCCATTTCAATGTCGCCATGTTCAAGCAGCGTTCGAACTTCTTCCGGCAAAGCCAGCAAACGCAGCAAATTAGTCACGCTGGCACGTGATTTACCCACTGCATCTGCCACTTGTTGATGCGTCATGGAAAATTCTTCTAACAATCGTTGCAATGCAATGGCTTCTTCAACGGGGTTTAAGCTTTCCCTTTGAATGTTTTCAATCAAAGCAATGGCCATCGCGGCTTCATCAGGAATATCTTTAATAAGCGCTGGGATTTCTTTTAAACCAGCCAGTTGAGAAGCACGCCAACGTCGTTCACCCGCGACAATTTCATAACGTCCGCCCAGCAAATGCCGCACAACAATCGGCTGAATGACTCCCTGCGAGCGGATAGAGTTAGCCAAGTCCTCTAGCGCTTCTGGATCCATATCACGACGCGGCTGATATTTACCGCGCTGAATCATGTCCACGGACAACATGCTTAACTTTTCCAAAGACTCATTGCCGTTGTATTCTGCAACGGCACCCGAGCCTACCAATAAGGCATCAAGTGACTTCCCTAAACCGCGTTTTCTGGCCATGGCAGCATCCTGTTGGAAATTTTGATTAACTACATATTAATCAATCAATGACACCAGCGCTACTAAAAATGTTTCGCTTGTCTGACATGTATTTGAGCTGCTAGCATGAGAGCCTGTTTACAATTGGTTTGCCGCATGAACAATGATAATTTGTATCACGTTATAAAAGACCCCGTTCATGGCACCATGCAATTCACCACGAGCGAAGACAATTGGATCAAGCCTTTTATCGATAGCCCTAATTTCCAGCGTTTACGTCATATCAAACAATTGGGCATGGGTGATTTTGTTTTTCCCGGCGCCGTGCATACGCGATTCAACCACTGCCTGGGGTGTTGTTTCACTGCGCGCCAGATTACACATAAAGTAGGTTTAGCTGAAGAAGAAAAACAACTCGTGATGATTGCCTGTCTTTTGCATGACATTGGTCACGGGCCTTTTTCTCATACGTTTGAAGATGTTTTCTATAAAAAATTGATTCGCCATGAAGCCTGGACACCCTTTTTTTTGGCAGATTACCGCACTGAAGAATTTTTCAATGAATATAACCGGCGCAATCCGCGCCAGCATTTAACTGAAGAAAAATTTATGCTGATTGAAAATATGATTATGCATAAAGCACATGGCAAACACGTGCTAGCGGACATTGTTTCTTCGCAGCTCGATGCGGACCGGCTGGACTATTTGCTGCGTGACAGCCACTTTTGCGGTGTGGAATATGGCACGTATGATTTTCGCTGGATGCTGAACTGTATGGTAATTGTCAATACTGAACAGGGTGAACGCTTGGGTTTGACGCACAAAGGAATCGGCGTGGTGGAACAATATCTTCTAGCGCGGCGTCTCATGACGCGTAATATTTATCATCATCAGAAAAAACTGGCATTGGAATTTTTTCTGATTCAATTGCTTCGAAGCCTCGCTGAAACTGTGGAAACTTACGCGCCTTATGCTGAAATTAAAACAACGCGGCTTGGAAAATTTTTATTAGCGGTCAATCAATTTAATCAGAAAGCTTCTAAGACAAAAAATATTGATTCATTGAAACAGGATTTTCTCAAAGAAAATTATGACAATTATAAAGAACTGTCGGATTATGATTTATTTATTATCATAAAAATGCTGGCGCATATGAATGATGCTCACGCGGCTGCGCAAATTGCGAAACGTTTGCATAATCGGCATATGCCAAAAATTGTGCGTCTCGATTATGCCGATTGGGACGAAATCGAAAATAAGATTGCTTCATTCAAACATACGCATAAAAATTCTATTCAAAACTGGCAATTTGATTTAATTAAAACACCGCATCAGGCTTATTCGGTTGAAGATGATCCGATTTTGATTGCGAATGAGCAGGGCATGGCACGTCCGCTCAATCAAATTTCGCATTTAATTAATGCGATTTCTGATAGAGCGGAACATACGGCGTTTTTATGTGTTGATAAGGTCATTGCTGAAGAAAGTGATGTCGTTAATTTTTTGAAGAATTTGCGGCTTCAGCCGGTGTCAACTTCTGCCAATCAATCCTGTTTTTAATTAACTGATCAATCACTTGCGGATCAGCCAACGTCGAGACATCGCCCAATTCTTTCATTTCATTATTGGCAATTTTTCGCAGCAACCGCCGCATGATTTTTCCAGAACGTGTTTTAGGTAAAGCTTCTGCCCATTGAATATATTTTGGGGTTGCGATTGCGCCGATAGATTTTCTCACTTGCTGAATTAATTCTTTTTTCAATTCATCTGAAGGTTTAATATCGGATTTTAACGTCACAAATGCATAAATACTTTCACCTTTAATGTCATCGGGCACAGAAACCACACCGGCTTCTGCAACAGAAGCTGATTCAAGAAAGGCGCTTTCCACTTCCCCTGTTCCAATACGATGGCCAGAAATTTTAATGACATCATCATTGCGTCCAGTCACCCAAAAATATCCGTCTGCATCGCATTTTGCATTATCGCCTGTCAGATAACATCCTGGAAATTCCGTGAAATAAGTCGTAATAAATCTTTCACGATCACCATAAACAGTTTGCATCATGCCAGGCCAGGGTTGACTGATAATCAGCTTTCCGATTTTCCCTTCTTCGATTTTTTGACCTTGATCATCAACAATTTCCGGCACAATTCCAAAAAAAGGTTTCGCAACCGAGCCAGGTTTTAATGCCGTCACGCCCGGCAAAGGACTTAACAAAATCCCGCCTGTTTCTGTTTGCCACCACGTATCAACAATCGGACAATTCGCATTGCCGACAACTTGATAATACCATTCCCACACATCGGGATTGATCGGCTCCCCAACTGTTCCCAGTAATTTCAAACTCTTGCGGCTGGTACGAGTGACCCACGCATCACCTTCACGACGCAATGCACGAATCGCGGTTGGCGCAGTATAAAAAATATTGACTTGATGTTTATCGATTATTTCCCAGAATCTCGCAGGTGTAGGATAATTTGGCACGCCTTCAAACAAGAGACTGATCGCACCATTGCACAAAGGCCCATAAATTAAATAAGAATGTCCTGTGATCCAGCCAATATCTGCCGTGCACCAATACACATCTTTATCATGATAATCAAAAATATATTTGAATGTCATTGCAACATAGACAAGATAACCGCCTGTGGTATGCAAAATTCCTTTGGGTTTTCCGGTAGAACCCGATGTATACAAAATAAATAAAGGATCGTCTGCATCCATCATTTCGCACGGACAACTTTTGGAAGTTGTTTTCATCATGTCGTGATACCAGAGATCGCGATTTTCTTTCCACGAAATTTTTTTATCCGTGTTTTTGATAACAATAACATGACGAACATCCGCGCATTTTTCCAGTGCCTGATCGACATTATTTTTTAGAGGAATAATTTTATTTCCGCGCATACCTTCATCGGCAGTAATGACTAACTGGCAATTCGCATCGAGAATACGTGCACTCAAAGATTCTGGGGAAAATCCTGCGAAAACTACAGAATGCACAGCACCTATTCGCGCACATGCCAGCATAGCGACGACTGCTTCCGGGACCATCGGCATATAAATACAAACTCGATCGCCTTTTTTAATATTTATTTTTTTCAATACATTAGCGAAACGACAGACTTCTTCATGCAATTCTGAATAAGTCATTTTTTTTGATTTAAGCGGATCATCACTTTCCCAAATCAGCGCAGTCTGTTGAGATTTGTTTTCCAAATGTCGATCTAATGCGTTATAACACGCATTTAATTTTCCCTTGTCAAACCAGCGCACATTTTGTTTTTTGAAATCACCCGTCAATACATTTTCCCAGCGCTTAAACCAGGTAATAAATTTTTCTGCCTGTTCACTCCAGAAATTTTCTGGATCGCGCAATGAACGCGCATAGAGTTCATTATATTGTGCTTCATTGATCCATGCTGCTGAACGGGTCTCGGAAATTACCGGATAAGACATAATGCATCCTTATGCTTACAAAGCCACAAAAATTTTAACAAAATTGTTTACACATAACAAATAGCCTTAATACCGGAAGCAGCTTGTGATAAAATATACCTAAAAATGATTAAGGAGAAGCCTTATGGACACAGATTTTCCGCAAAAAAAACTTAAAAAAAAAGCCAGACTAAAACCCATTGGCTGGCGCGAATGGGTGGCATTGCCCGCATTGGGGATCCATCATATTAAAGCCAAAATTGATACCGGCGCTCGAACATCAGCCTTGCATGCATTCGAACTGCGTATTTTTAACGAAAACGGCAAAGATAAAATTGCTTTTGACATACACCCCTTGCAAAATAATGTAGATGTGGTAATTAGCTGCACTGCAGATATTATTGATAAACGATGGGTGACAGACTCAGGCGGACATCGTGAAGAACGTTATGTGATTAGCACTCCCATCGTTTTAGGTGATAAAACCTGGCCAATTGAGATCACACTCACTGAGCGTGATACAATGCTTTTTCGTATGTTACTGGGCAGAAGTGCTATACGAAAACGTTTTGTTGTGAACCCGGGTCGATCATTTATCAAAAATAAAGAATAAATAATATGAAAATCGCAATTTTATCAAGAAGACAGGATTTATATTCGACACGCCGGCTGGCTGAAGCTGCAAAACTTCGCGGCCATGAAGCTGACGTGATCGATACGTTACGCTGTTATATGAATATTACTTCTACACATCCTTCCATTCATTACAAAGGAAAAGAACTGCCGCACTTTGATGCAGTCATTCCACGCGTGGGTGCATCAGTTACTTTTTATGGCGCAGCTGTCGTGCGCCAGTTAAAAATGATGGGCGTCTTTTGTGTGAATGATTCGATTGCCATGACTCGTTCACGAGACAAACTGCGCTGTTTGCAATTACTTTCCAAACGAGGGATTGGTTTGCCGATCACAGGTTTTGCGCATTCTCATGCGGAAATTGAAGATTTGATCAAAATGGTTGGCGGCCCGCCGCTTGTGATTAAATTTTTAGAAGGCACACAAGGAATTGGCGTAATTCTGGTTGAAACAGCAAAAGCTGCGCGCAGCATGCTGGAAGCTTTTTTGGGATTGAAAGTCAATATTCTGGTTCAAGAATATATTAAAGAAGCGGACGGAGCAGATATTCGATGTTTTGTAGTGGGCAATGATGTAGTCGCGTCAATGAAGCGCCAGGCCAAATCATCAGAAGAGTTTCGTTCAAATTTACATCGCGGCGGCACAGCGACGCCTGTTGAAATTACAACTGAAGAACGTGAAATGGCAATTAATGCCGCGCGGATTATTGGATTAAATGTCGCAGGAGTTGATATTGTGCGCTCGAACCGCGGACCGTTGATCATTGAAGTGAATGCGTCACCGGGATTGGAAGGAATTGAAAATACAACGCACATGGATGTAGCAGGAAAAATTATTGAGTTGATTGAGGACAGTGTTAAGACAGTTAAAGGATCAACGGATGAGTAAAAAAAATAATAGCTCACCCCCCCCATTTTGTTGTCATCGCGGAATTTAGCGCTGCTTGGCGAGCGCCTTTTGCTCGCTTAGCAGCGCTTAATGTCCGCGATCTACCCTTGATTCTCATTTGGGTAGATCGCGGACATTAACTCACTCTAAATTCGCAAAAAGCGCGA
>DATIJV010000120.1:0-3115 GCA_035478255.1 Gammaproteobacteria bacterium | reverse complement strand
TTAAAACTTAATAATTTTAGCATTGAATGCGATCCATAAAAAAATGTTTCAAGCATTAATGCAGAATCATTCTTACATTTATCCAGTTTACTACGAAAAAGAATATGTGATTTGTACTTCTGATACAGTATAATTTACGATAATTTATTAATTACTTTAATCATATGATTTATATGATTTTTTTCTCAGTACACGACAAAAAACAAAACCGTCGTCCCGGCGTGTTGTGGGGTTGAAATAAATTTTTGTCGTGTACTAAGGAATTTTTTATAAGCCCATAAAAATGATGCGAATTTTTCGCCGCATAGTGTGATTCCATTTTCAGGCAGATGTTTTATTTTTAAGAAACAAATTCCAAACTCTAAAACAGCCAAAGTCTTACCTAATCTGGATCAGAAACACCCGGTCGCATATCGAAGCCTCGGCCTTGACTGCATAATCTCTCCAAGTTTGCTGCTTTTTCTTGACGTATGCTTAGTAATATCCAGCCAGATTGAGTGGCCGCACCCAAATCATCCAAGTCCATCCCCCGCAACCACCCACAGCCCGCCCCATTAATACTATAAATTGCAAAATCACTACCCAACTGAAAACTAGGATCAGCATCAAGAGGAAAGAAATTAAGATTAATAGGACTATTTCGTAAAGAAAATTTAAATTTCCGCGGCAACGATCCATATTTTGTTAAACCAACACAGAATTGTTGCGCATAATTCGCAGGTAAATAACGTTCTTCCCAGCCAATCACCTGACGCCAGAATAAATCTAAGCGCGACCAATCCGGGTGATACCAGGCATTAAATTTTTTATCGTATTTTGCAAAGACTTTCTGCAAATGGCATGGGTTAAATACTTTTTCTCTACGTGAAAGAGCATCAAATTCATTCTTAAATACAGTCAATGCTCGAGAGAGCGCTGAGCCATTGTCACGTTTATTCAATGCTGCCTGTAAATCAGCGTCAGAAGCATTCGTGATGGCATCAACCAGCGGGTTTAAGTAATTACGTTCAAAATTATTTGCGCTCGTTGTTTGGGTTTCAAGATGAGCTATGCAACCATCAGGGAAAACTTCATTAAATTGTGCATTGAGCACCGCTTGGCCGTCTCTAGGATTGTGTTCAAGATAAATAATTTTGATTTTATATGCCATGATATCATCGCCCGCGCGTAATGCCGCCTGAAAAGGGGTGGCATTATCGACTTCTCGTCCTGAATAATCGACGACGGTCGCTTTTTCCTCCACTAACCTGTGATTCCCACGCAGCATTTGCAATGCGCCCTCTTCCTTGCCATAAACCACGCGTTGCCATACATTATCAGCAGGCTCGAGTCGTTTCGCAAAAAACCCGCCTGCACTCGCAGATGCCTCGGATTTTTTTTCTTCAGCTTCCTTTATCACATCGCTCCTTGTAATAACACCCTTACCTAGTTTGAGTTTGATATGATTGCTTAGCAAGCTCAAACCTTTTTGTTGCATCTCTATCAAACGCAATTGCATTTCATCGCTAACGGGTTCAGGAAGTCCGTTAAGCTTGCCTAATTCAGCGGCCATTCCAGCTTTCTGGACTCGTTCTGCAAAAATCATCGCATTTTCTTCTGGAACATAATCTTGATAAAAATAGATTTTTCCCTGAAATAACATGCCTTCTTTAAAGATGCCTTTCTTCATGAGGGCCATCATCAACTGATCACGCAATTCCTTTTTCTTGAATCTCGCATAGTTTCCTCGATAGTCGAGAAATTCTTCATCTAATTCTATGCCTGCCAGTTTCAATACAGAAGAAACAACATTCATGACAGCAGTAGAATTTATTGGCCAATCACCGTCTTGCATTTTTAATTCAGGAATAAGATCAAGCTTGGTGCGCGTGCCTTGTTTAAAAGCAGCTTCGCGTTTTTTATTTTCAGCTTGTGTTGATTGATTGGATTGTTTTATCTCTGTTTTTATTGCATCGTGTAATGCTGACAATAAACGCTCCAACATGTCATCCGCTATCTTCTCATAACTAAACTCTTCTTTAAAATCACGTTCAAATTGCCTTCTATGGCGATTATCTGGATCAGTAAAAAAATCATTCTTACTTCTTTCATCCAAGCGTGTATTAATATGGAATGTATCTATCGCTTCTTTCCATACGGGATTTAAGCCTAGGTTTTTTGCAAGTTTTAAATACGAGTTCTTGACATGGATTTCATTGCCCGCTAACAAACCCGCTGACCAAATATATTTGGACGCTAATCTTTCAATGATTAACGTTTTCATACTCGCAAGCGATGCCTCAAGGGAGAATTCCCCCGCTAAACTTACATCATCTTGCAGATGCGTATGCGCGCCAGGGCCACAGACAATAAGATTCGGCAACAGACCATTAAATTTTTTAGCTTTGACATCATCGGGAATCGATTGGTCACATAAATAATACAAATAAAATTTTTCTAAAAGGTATTTAAGATCTTCAAAATAAAGACTCGATTGATTTCCAGCAAAACTATCAGTAAATAAATTGGCGCGGAAGTATTCTAAATTCTCTGCGGCCACCGATATGTTTACACCGCCCTTGGCGGCTAGTGCCCAGGCTGTGAGAGCACCAATTAATCTATCAAATTGAGCTTGGAAAGCTTGATTTGTTTCATGCTGCTTCTTCAACTCTTTTAGTGTAGTTAACTCGTTTTTTGGGTCCCCTGATAATGTTAGCTGGTTGATTTTCGCATTAAGCGCTGCTAAGTTTTGAATACCGTTCGGAAATTTGATTGAAATAATGTTGGGAGATTTTGGAAAAGAGGTAATTCTTTTTTCCTCGCCATAAAGTACCTGAAAATTTTGCTCTTCGACTTCTTTTTCTGCTTTGTTTTCTGGTACTTCTGAGATTGCTGCATAGGCCGCTGGGCCTAAATGCTGATCATAGACATTTACACATATCATTTTTTCCGGCGCAAAGGGCGACTTTTCTTCGGCTTTTCTTAACATAAAATTATTATCCTCGTTTTGTGTATTATAAATACATTTCTGACAGGATGTAAACTCAAATGACCAAAGCGGAGTTAGATATCTCAGTACACGACAAAAAACAAAACCGTCGTCCCGGCGTGCTTCTGGCCGGGATCCAGCGCCTAG
>DATIJV010000119.1:0-4463 GCA_035478255.1 Gammaproteobacteria bacterium | reverse complement strand
CCCCTTTCCCCTTCCTCCAAACGAAAAGCGCGTTTAGAGGAAGGGGGACGCTCCGATACAGATGCACTTAATTAGAGCGTCCCCCTTCCTCCAAACGAAAAGCGCGTTTAGAGGAAGGGGGACGCTCCGATACAGATGCGCTTAATTAGAGCGTCCCCCTTCCTCCAAGTGTTTTTCTTGGAGGAAGGGGAAAGGGGAAGGAGGTCAAAATAAAGAACCTCGAGAGACTGTCACCGAATACTTACATTTTGGAGAATCAAAACTTAAGGTATTAACATGTGTACGCTACCTAATGTTCTCACCTTTTTTCGGATATTAGTTATTCCATTTTTGGTATTAATATTTTATTTACCGGTTTCCTGGGCACATGCTGCTGCTGCCGTGATATTTGCCTTGGCCAGCCTGACCGATTGGCTGGATGGATATGTTGCACGAAACTTCAAACTTTCCACAAGATTAGGCGCATTTCTTGATCCCGTCGCTGACAAGCTTATGGTTTCTGTTGTATTAATTTTAATTGTTGGAGAACCACAGTTTCAATTTCTCAGCCTATCATCTGCCGTCTATGCCGTTCCGATTGCAATTATTACTGTACCGGCTGCTATTATCGTCAGTCGGGAAATCATTGTTTCTGCATTGCGCGAATGGATGGCAGAAATAGGCAAGCGCACCAGTGTCGCTGTATCCCGTTTAGGGAAAATTAAAACGACTATTCAAATGATATCTTTGACAGTTTTATTGTATTGCGATACTGCGACGCATGTTTTTGTAGTGATTGGCGGATATACGCTATTGTATGTTTCTGCAGTTTTGACTGTATGGTCAATGATCATCTACCTCAAAGCCGCCTGGCCTGCTTTAAAAGAAGTTTAAAATTTTCTTATTTTCTCTTGACACTGGAAGGTCGTTCGATATACTTAGCGCGGTCATAAATTGCGGTTTTGAGCGCGAAGATTAGGTTAGATTGCCTGCTAAAAAATGCGAGCATAGTTATTCATATGTAAGCATTTTTTAGTAGGCAAGATGACCTATAGATCAGATGCCAAAAACTGCAATTTATGACCGCGCTAAGTATAGAATGAGCGCCTGTTGCAATTTTTTAAAAAATGGATAAAAAACGCGGGAATAGCTCAGTTGGTAGAGCACAACCTTGCCAAGGTTGGGGTCGCGAGTTCGAGTCTCGTTTCCCGCTCCAAATATACCCATCGCAAATTGCGGTTTTTTGTTTCAATATTAAAAATTTTTCTGGCTGAGTGGCAGAGTGGTTATGCAGCGGCCTGCAAAGCCGTGGACGCCGGTTCGATTCCGACCTCAGCCTTAATATACCCGTAAATATGCCCGGGTGGCGGAATAGGTAGACGCAAGGGACTTAAAATCCCTCGGGGGGTAACCTCCGTGCCAGTTCGATTCTGGCCTCGGGCACCATTTGTTGTGAGGTATATATATGACTTTTGTGGTAACAGAACAATGTATACGTTGCAAGTACACAGATTGTGTTGAAGTTTGTCCCGTCGATTGTTTCTATGAAGGCCCTAATTTTCTTGTCATCAAGCCAGATGAATGTATTGACTGTGCGCTTTGCGTACCTGAATGTCCGGTCAATGCGATTTTTGCAGAAGATGATTTACCTGAAAAATATCAGGATTTTTTGAAAATTAATAAAGAGCTTGCTGAAGTATGGCCGAATATCAATCGCCGCAAAGAATCGCCTCTTGATGCAGATAAATGGCAAAATGTGGATGGAAAATTAACATTTTTGGAGAAGTGACAGGGTGGGTTGGAAAAAGAGGTATTCGGGTCTCTCATGAACTCTAAAGAAATATTCGGAACCCATGGCTTGCTGAGCGAAGCTATCGATGGCTTTTCACCCCGAGATTCACAACAACTGATGGCAGAAGCCGTTGAAAAAGCGTTAATGTTCAGCTCGCAACTCATCATCGAAGCTGGCACTGGAACCGGAAAAACATTTGCTTATCTCGTTCCTCTTTTTCTTGCGCAAAAAAAAACTATTATTTCTACAGGCACTAAAAATCTCCAGGACCAATTATTTTTTAAAGATATTCCCATCATCAAAAAAATTCTTCCTTTCCCCATCCAGATTGTTTTGCTAAAAGGCCGTGCCAATTATCTTTGTAAATACCGCCTGGAACGCAATCTTGAAGACGGCCGTTTTATCTCTCGCCAGCTTATTTCAGAATTACAAACCGTTAATGAATGGGCAGGTATTACCCATACAGGTGATATTTCTGAATTAACGACAATAGCCGAAGATTCTCTCATCTGGCCGTATGTCACCAGCACGCCGGATAATTGTCTCGGTCAGGAATGTCAATTTTACAAAGAATGTTTTGTAGTAAAAGCTCGTCAACAAGCTTTAGCTGCAGAAATTGTCGTCGTCAATCATCATTTGTTTTTTGCAGATATGGTGCTGCAGGAGGAAGGGTTTGGCGAATTGTTACCGGGCGCTGATGCGGTTGTTTTTGATGAAGCACATCAATTACCTGAAATGGCATCGCAATTTTTTAGTACTACTTTAACAGGCCGGCAATTGATTGAACTGGCGCGAGACACTGAAGCTCTGATTTTGCAATCCGCAAAAGATTCTCGTTATGTCATCGAAGAAACGGACAAATTACAGGCTTTCGTGCATGAAATGCGGCTCGCCTTGGGGCAGGAATTACGCCGTGCTCCCTGGCCTGAACTTTTGTCTCCTCTGCTCAAAACAACCATTCAACATATTCAAGAAACACTGCAAATTCTGGAAGAAATGTTAAAAGTGATTAGCGTTCGCAGCAAAGGTTTAGAAAATTGCTGGCGGCGTACCGTACAATTGATAGAGCGATTTGGTTTACTCACTGAAAAAACGCCTGACAATACAATCCATTGGTTTGAAACTTTCACGCAAAGTTTTACCTTGCAATTAACACCGATGATTGTGGCTGAAAATTTCAAACGTTATATTGAAGAAAAAAAACGTACCTGGATTTTTACATCTGCGACCTTGACGGTTAAAAATACATTTCGATTATTTGTTGAGACTTTAGGGTTATCGCAAGCTTTGCAATTACAATTAAAAAGTCCATTTGATTATAAAAAACAGTCTTTGCTGTACGTTCCGCGTGAATTACCTGACTCTCGTCATCAGGATTATGTGAGTGCAATGATAAAAGCTGTTATTCCTGTTTTAGATATCACACAAGGGAAAGCATTTTTATTATTCACGAGCTATAAAGCGATGGAAGAAGCGGCAGAATTGCTAAAAAACCGCATCCCTTATCCTCTGCTTGTGCAGGGAAGCAGCCCTAAAAAAGCCTTGCTCGAACAATTTAAATCGCATGGAAATGCAGTGTTGCTGGGAACAAACAGTTTTTGGTATGGTGTTGATGTGCGCGGTGACGCATTGTCTTGCGTGATGATTGATAAATTACCTTTTGCAACACCGGAAGATCCGATTTTGAAAGCACGAATTCAGATGTTTAAAAAACAAGGGATTGATGCTTTTCAGGAATATCAATTACCGCAGGCGATTTTAATGTTAAAGCAAGGAGCCGGGCGGCTGATTCGTTGCACAAAAGATTATGGGATTTTAATGATTTGTGACCCCAGGCTTGCCGGGGCGCGTTATGGAGAAGATTTTTTACACAGTTTGCCGGATATGCCGCGTACGCGTGATATCGCAAAAGTGCAAACATTTTGGCAGGGCCGTGAAGAGGTATATGACCCATGAAAATACTTGCTCTGGATACTTCTTCATCGGCTTGCTCGATTGCTTTATCCATCGATCATAAATTTTTTGTGCGTCATGAAATCGCGCCAATGCAGCAGGCAAAAATTATTTTGCCTTTGATAAAAGATTTATTGGAAGCAGCAAATACGACAATAAGCCAATTAGATGCAATTGCTTTTGGACGCGGCCCTGGAAGTTTTACGGGAGTCAGGATTGCGGTCAGTGCAGCACAGGGTTTAGCTTATGCGGCAAATAAGCCTTTGATATCGATTTCTTCGCTGGCAGGAATGGCCCAGGGAGCGTATCAGGATTTGGGTTGGACCAAACTCATAGCGGCAATTGATGCTCGAATGGGCGAAATTTATTGGGGGGCTTATGAAATTCAGGAAAATGGATTAGTCAAGCTCGCGGGTAAAGAACAAATTAGCCGTCCAGAAGAGATTATTTTGCCTGATGCGATGTATTGCGGAGTAGGGAACGCCTGGGAGGTCTATGGCTCTCAAGTTCCATTTAAACCGGTTTTGAAAGATGCAAATTGCTTGCCGCTGGCATCTGCTATTTTATTATTGGCAGAAGATAAGTATAAACAAGGGGATACGATATTGCCGGAAGAGGCGGTGCCAGTGTATTTGCGTGATAATGTGGCAAAAAAAACAGTCACTAAGTATTCGGTGTAAGCTGTCATGCCAGCATGCTTTTAGCTGGCATCCAGTGTCTTTAAAAGGCGCTGGATGCC
>DATIJV010000118.1:0-12461 GCA_035478255.1 Gammaproteobacteria bacterium | reverse complement strand
TTCGTGTTTTTTGTTTTTTTACCTCCTTCCCCTTTCCCCTTCCTCCACAAAAAGCATGTGGAGGAAGGGGGACGCTTCGATACAGATGCGCTTAATTAGAACGTCCCCCTTCCTCCAAGTGTTTTTCTTGGAGGAAGGGGATAGGGGAAGGAGGTCAAAATAAAGAACCACCGAATACTTACCGGCCTTTTCGACCATATTGATTTTTGTTCTCTTGGGTATCATCGAATAAGTAAGGCATGTTCTCATCAAGATTAGAAACAAAATCATCAAATTTTTGGGGATTGTTGTCAATCTTGATTCTGCCTTGTTCGATATGTTTTATAATGGCGGCAAATTCAGCGCGATAGTGAGGTTTGATGGGAAGGTCTTCCATTATCTGAATAAGTTCTTTTTTCAAATTTTGTTGTGCCATAATGTCACCTGCTTTATCGATGCCATCCTTGGCTCTGGAAATTTTTATTTAAGAATACTGCACACTTGACCCCTTATCAATATAATAGCTCGCTATGATTATGGAAATATTAAGAGATGACTATGATACCTTCGCGTTTACGGTGGGCATGCCGCCGCGGTATGCTGGAACTTGATGTTTTACTAGGAAATTTTCTGGAAGAAGCCTTCTTGCAGGCGACCCTGGAAGATCAGGAAAAGTTTATTGCATTACTGGATTGTAATGATCAAGAGTTATTTATGTGGTTGACAGGAAAGGAAATTCCTTCACAGCCGGAATTCATTGATATTGTAGGGAAAATTCGCCATCATGCAAAAACTCGAAAGCACGCTTGATTTTTCTCAGTATTTTCTCTTAATACAACTGATCATGGTCATGGGGAGTTTAGCCGGTATTGCTTATGTGCCAATACCGGGATGGATTAAAATAATGCTGGTTTTGGGCGTAATAAGTTATGGTGTATGGAATATGTATCAACAGTTGCAATGGCAGGCAATTGGGCATGATGAAGATGGCTGGTATTTAAAAAATGCTGAGGGGAAAATGCCTATTATTCTCGGAGAAGACAGTACGGTAACTTCGCTGGTTTGGGTTTTGCGTTTTAAATTGCCGGGAAAAAGATTTAGCCAGTCTTGCGTGATATTTAAAGATGCTATGTCAGTTAGCGCTTATCGGCAATTTATCATGCGAATGAAGTTTTTTAAAAACGAGCCTTTGAACAGGCTCTTACAAAAATACGATCCACATGCTAAGATTCTGGGCTTTAAGCAAACACCGGAAGCATAATGCAACATATTCGAAATTTTTCAATTATTGCTCATATTGATCATGGCAAATCCACACTTGCGGATCGTCTTATTCAATTATGCGGTGGTTTAAGCTCACGCGAAATGGCTGAACAAGTCCTCGACTCTATGGACCTTGAGCGTGAGCGGGGCATTACCATTAAAGCGCATAGCGTCACATTGAGTTACAAAGCCAAAGATGGCCATACTTACCAATTAAATTTTATTGATACGCCTGGGCACGTAGATTTTTCGTATGAAGTCTCTCGCTCGCTGGCTGCCTGTGAAGGTGCATTATTAGTCGTCGATGCAGGGCAGGGCGTGGAAGCGCAAACTCTGGCTGTCTGTTATACCGCGATTGAGCAAGGTCTCGAAGTTATTCCTGTTCTAAACAAAATTGATTTACCTCAGGCGGATGCCGGACGTGTCATCAAAGAAATTGAAGAAATTATTGGCATTGAAGCACAAGATGCTTTGGGCGTCAGCGCTAAAATGGGAATTGGTATTGTTGAACTGCTCGAAAAAATCATAGCAGATATTCCCTCTCCCGAAGGCGATCCGAATGCACCATTACAAGCATTAATTATTGACTCCTGGTTTGATAGTTATCTGGGAGTTGTCTCCCTGGTCCGTGTGAAAAATGGCATTTTAAAAGTCGGCGAAAAAATGCAAGTGATGTCGACTGGCAGAAATCATGAAGTCAGCGGAATTGGCGTGTTTACTCCCAAACGTTTTCCGACGACCAGTTTAAGTGCGGGAGAGGTTGGGTATGTTGTTGCAGGCATTAAAGATATTAATGGTGCGCCAGTCGGTGATACTTTGACGCATGCGAATAAATCTGCGAAAGAACCCTTGCCTGGTTTTAAAAAAATAAAACCTCAAGTTTATGCGGGATTGTTCCCGGTCAGTGCCGATGATTTTCCTGCATTTCGCGAAGCTTTAGCCAAATTATGTTTGAATGACGCGGCTTTATTTTATGAACCTGAATCATCCGAAGCATTAGGATTTGGTTTTCGCTGCGGATTTCTTGGTATGCTGCACATGGAAATTGTGCAAGAACGTTTGGAACGCGAATATGGAATGAATCTCATTACCACTGCACCGACAGTGGTTTATGAAGTGGTGACAACAAAAGGTGAAACGCTTTATATCGATAATCCTTCTAAACTTCCGGTAGTTAATTACATTGAAGAAATTCGGGAACCCATTGCGACGGTCAATATTTTAGTGCCGCAACAATATTTAGGCAGTGTGATTACCTTGTGTGTGGAGCGGCGCGGTACACAAAAAAATATGCAATATTTAGGAAATCAAATTTCTTTGGCTTATGAAATTCCCCTGGCGGAAATTGTGCTGGATTTTTTTGATCGATTAAAATCTGTGAGTCGTGGTTATGCTTCTCTGGATTATAGTTTTTCTTATTTTCAGGCAGCGGACCTGGTTAAACTGGATTTAATGATTAATGGAGATAAAGTTGATGCACTTGCTTTGATTGTGCATCGGGAGCAATCGCAATATAAAGGGCGGCAGCTCACTGAGAAAATGCAGGAACTGATTCCACGGCAAATGTTTGATGTGGCGATTCAGGCGGCGATTGGTGCGCATATTATTGCGCGCAGTACAGTGAAAGCATTACGCAAAAATGTTTTGGCAAAATGTTATGGCGGTGACGTATCACGTAAACGTAAACTGCTGGAAAAACAAAAAGAAGGTAAAAAGCGCATGAAACAGGTCGGAAATGTTGAAATTCCGCAAGAAGCATTTTTGGCAGTGTTGAAGGTGGATAAGAAATAATTTGGAGAACCTTTAAGTGAACTTTAATTTTGAACTTATTTTATTTTATGCAACCCTCATTGCGGGTTTGCTTTCATTATTTGATATTATTTTTCTGGCACCCCGACGCAAAAAAGCCAATCTTTCTGAAGATTCCATGCCTGTTATCAGCGAATACGCCCGTTCATTTTTTCCTGTGCTATTGATCGTATTTTTGCTGCGCTCATTTTTGTATGAGCCTTTTCGTATTCCCTCTGGATCGTTAAAACCTACTTTGCTAGTCGGCGATTTTATTTTAGTTAATAAATTTGATTATGGAATACGGTTACCTGTTGTGCATAAAAAAATAATTCCAACGAAGAACGTGAATCGCGGTGATATTTTTGTTTTTCGTTATCCAGTCAATCCTTCTGTGGATTTTATCAAGCGTGTGATTGGTTTGCCTGGCGATAAAATCAGTTACATGAATAAAATTCTTTATGTAAACGGCAAAAAAATCCCGCAAGAATTTCAAAAATATACAACAGACCAGGATGGTGATGATAATTGGGAAGTCGTACAAAAAGAAGAAGATTTTTTTGGCATAAAACATCCTATTTTCCAGGTTCCAACCAAGCCTGATGATGATTTCAAAGACATTGTTGTTCCGCCCGGCATGTATTTTGCGATGGGTGATAATCGTGATGAGAGCGCAGACAGCCGTTATTGGGGATTTGTTCCCGATAAAAATATTATTGGAAAAGCCAGTGTAATCTGGATGAGTTGGGATTCTGATGCAGATCTTTTGCATAAAATCAGATGGAACAGAATCGGCAGGGTGATTCATTAATGAGGTATATGTCATGAGTCAAGAACTTTGTCGAAAATTGGGATATCAATTTAACAATCCACACTTATTAAAAATTGCGTTGACGCATCGCAGCAGTAGTGAAGAAAATAATGAACGCTTGGAATTTTTTGGTGATTCTGTCGTGAATTTTGTGATTGCTGAAGCTTTATTTCAGCAGTTTCCTCATGCACAGGAAGGAGACTTGAGCCGCTGGCGCGCAACACTCATTAATCGTGACACATTGGGAAAACTAGGCCGGGAATTTGAATTGGGGCGTTATTTGCATTTAGGGATGGGCGAATTAAAAAGCGGCGGCCATGATCGTACATCTATTATTTCTTGTACGATGGAAGCCATTGTGGGCGCGATATATCTGGATAGTAATTTTGAATCCGTGCGAGAATGTATTTTGCGTTGGTATCAGCCCTTATTAACTCCGCTGAGTTTTGCATCCAGCCACAAAGATCCGAAAACAGAATTACAGGAATATTTGCAAAAGCAGCGAACACAGCTTCCTGTTTATGAAGTAAAATCCATTGAAGGTGAAGCGCATCAACAAATATTTGTTGTCAGCTGTTCGGTGCTGGATAAAAAAATTATTGGCAAAGGCACGAGCCGCCGCAGAGCTGAACAGCAAGCAGCAGAAAATATGCTAGAGTATTTTGAGGCCATTAAAAAATGAAAACAGTTTCGCGATGCGGTTATGTTGCAATTGTGGGCCGCCCCAATGTTGGGAAATCAACTTTGCTGAATGCATTAATCGGCAAGAAAATCAGTATTATTTCACCTAAACCGCAAACGACACGCAATCAAATTTTAGGGATTAAATCGATAGGTGAAACGCAGATTGTTTACATTGATACGCCAGGACTGCATGATGCAGAAAAACGTGTGATGAATCGTTACATGAATCGATTGGCGAGTGCAGTCATTTTAGACGCAGATGTGATTGTTTTTATCGTAGACGCTTTGCGTTGGCTGCCGGATGATGAATTGGTTTTAAAAAAAGTGTCGGAAGCCAATGCGCCCGTCATTTTAGCCATTAATAAAATTGATAAATTAAATGATAAAAAAGAAATTCTGCCGTTAATTGAAAAATACAAAGAAAAATTTGATTTTGCACATATTATTCCGATTTCTGCGAAGCGCCGCGAGAATTTGGATTCGCTGGAGGAAACGTTGGTGAACATGATGCCGGAAGGCCCGCATCTTTTTCCAGATGAGCAAATCACAGATAAAAATGAGCGTTTTCAGGTGGCAGAAATTATTCGGGAAAAAGTGATTCGTGCGACGGAACAGGAATTGCCATATAGTACAACGGTAGTGGTTGAAGCGATGAAGGATGAAGGGAAGCTGCTGGAAATTAGCGCTATTATTTGGGTTGAGAGGGAAGGGCAGAAGCCGATTGTGATTGGGAAGAATGGGGAACGTTTGAAAAGTATTGGGACAGCAGCGCGGAAAGAAATGGTAAAACTTCTGGGAAAAAAGATTTTTTTGCGTCTTTGGGTGAAGGTTAAAAGTGATTGGACGGATGATGAGAAAGCGTTGGGGAGTTTGGGGTTTGATTAATTAATTTTTTATACCTCCTTCCCCTATCCCCTTCCTCCACAAAAAGCGTGTGGAGGAAGGGGGACGTTCTAATTTAGCGTATCTGTATCGGAGCGTCCCCCTTCCTCCACACGCTTTTTGTGGAGGAAGGGGATAGGGGAAGGAGGTATCAAAATGCGTATTTCACTACAACCCGCCTTTATTCTGCATCACCGCCCTTATCGTGAAACCAGCCTTTTACTTGATATTTTGACAAGAGACCACGGACGCATTTCCCTAATCGCCCGTGGTGTCCGCAAAAACCGCTCTAAACTTCGGCCTTTGTTACAACCCTTTTCTCCCTTGCTCCTGTCCTGGCAAGGAAAAACCGAATTAATGACCTTGCAAACGGCTGAATCTCAAGGTATCCCCATTTCTTTGTGCGGCGAGTGTCTGTTAAGCGGTTTTTATCTGAACGAATTACTCATGCGATTACTGCAAAAACAGGATCCCCATCCACAACTTTATACCATTTATCATCATACCTTGTTAGAATTAGCACAATCTACATTACAGCAAAAACACTTGCGATTATTTGAGAAAAAACTATTAAACGAATTAGGATATGGATTGCAGCTCGATCATTCTATTCCCGATCGAAAGCCGTTTCTTCCTGATCAGCTTTATCAGTTTCATCCTGAGCAAGGCTTTGGGCCGTGTGATCAAAATCCGCTGCAAAATACCACTTTCTCAGGAAAAAGTTTATTGGCGCTTGCGTCAGAACAATTAGAGGATGAAGAATCTCTTTTAGAAATAAAACGTTTGATGCGGATAGCATTAGGTATTTTGCTCGGCCCAAAACCATTACAAAGCCGAAAATTATTTAGAGGAGTCATTGAAAATGAAAAATGAAAAACCTATTTTACTGGGCGTGAACATCGATCATATCGCTACATTGCGTCAGGCGAGATTAACACGTTATCCTGATCCGGTTGAGGCTGTTTATGCGGCAGAAAATGGCGGAGCCGATGGCATCACAGTCCATTTGCGAGAAGACCGCCGCCATATTCAGGAACGTGATGTGCATCTCATACAGGAAATCATGCTGACTCGGCTTAATCTGGAAATGGCTGTGACCGATGCAATACTCGAATTTGCTGCCAACATTAAACCTGCATACTGCTGTTTTGTCCCTGAAAAACGCCAGGAATTAACGACAGAAGGCGGTTTAAATGTTCTTGCTGATGAAGCGCATATTCGCGATGCGACTGCACAAATGGCAGAAGCTGGAATCGAAGTTTCTTTATTTATTGATCCTGATATCAAACAAATTGAAGCAGCGCTTCGCTGCAAGGCACCGACCATTGAAATTCATACCGGTGCATACGCTGATGCGAAAACCCGAGATGAACAGCAAAAAGAATTGCAGCGTATTACAGAAGCAGCGCAATTTGCGGACCAAGCAGGGTTGATCGTTAATGCGGGCCATGGGTTAAATT
The DNA here is from genome assembly GCA_035478255.1 of Gammaproteobacteria bacterium. Lineage (GTDB taxonomy): Bacteria > Pseudomonadota > Gammaproteobacteria > DSM-16500 > DSM-16500 > DATIJJ01. Next base: position 5,594 of record DATIJV010000118.1, on the reverse strand, counting down.
ATCAAAATACGCAAGCGATCGCACGCATTCCAGAATTGAATGAATTAAATATCGGTCATGGCATTATCTCTCGCGCATTTTTTATGGGATTGGAAAATGCGGTGCGTGAAATGAAACGTTTAATGAGAACAGCACGAGGTATAACATGATCAGAACACGATTTTCTCCCAGTCCAACCGGCATGATGCATATTGGTAATGCACGGGCTGCGTTATTTAGCGCATTATATTCAACGAAAGAAAAAGGTGTTTTTATTTTGCGGATAGAAGATACCGATCAAGTGCGGTCAGAACATAAATATACGGAAATTCTCGAAGAAGATTTGCATTGGTTAGGTGTGTTTTGGCAAGAAGGGCCCGGTGTGGGCGGTCCTTATCAACCGTATTGGCAATCACAGCGTCATGATATTTATGATCATTATTATCAGGAATTGGAAAAAAAAGGTTTGGCATATCCTTGTTTTTGCAGCGAGCAGGAATTGGTATTAAATCGGAAAATTCAATTATCGCGAGGCATCGCACCGCGTTATCCAGGGACCTGTCGTAAACTTTCGGCCGAAGAAATTGCTAAACGCATCGCACAAGGAATGAAACCTGCCTTACGTTTTCGGGTGCCAGAAAAAACTGTCGTGGAATTTGTGGATCTCGTGAAGGGTTTGCAAAAATTTAATAGTGATGACATTGGAGATTTTATTATTCGACGTGCAGAAGGGACCGCGTCTTTTATGTTTAGCAATGCAATCGATGATTCTTTGATGAAGGTAACGCTCGCCATGCGCGGCGATGATCATTTGGCTAATACGCCGCGACAGTTAATGATATTACAAGCGTTAAATATGCCGGCACCGCAATATGGGCATTTGTCTTTGATTACGGGCGATGATGGTACGAAATTATCAAAACGTCATGGCAGTTCAAGTTTACATGATTTGCGCCAACAAGGTTTTTTACCGAGTGCGGTATTAAATTATTTAGCGCGCTTGAGTCATTCATGCGAGCAGCAAAATTTAATGACATTTTCAGAGCTTGCAGAAAATTTTAAAATCGAAAAATTGAGCCGCGCGCCGGCACGATTCGACATGAATCAATTATTGCATTGGCAAAAAGAAGCCGTAATGGCCTTGGATAATCCTGCCACCCTCGCGTGGTTAGGCGAAGAAATCTTAGAAAAAATTCCAGAAGATAAAAAAGATATGTTTGCTGAAGTGATGCAAAAAAATATTTTGTTTCCACGCGAAGCAAAAACCTGGGCAGAAATTTTCTTTGGGGGCGAGCCGCAATTTACGCATGAACAATTAGATATTTTGAAAGAAGCAGGCGAAATATTTTTTGATGAAGCTGAACAATCTGCAAAAAAACACGGCATTCATTTAAAAAATATTTGCGATGATCTTAAGAAAAAATTAAATGTATCTGGAAAAAAATTATTTATGCCATTGCGTATTGCTTTAACCAGTGAGATGAATGGCCCAGAATTGGTACATATTGCATCACTGCTAGGCGCAGAAAAAATGGTGAATTATTTTCATCGCGCAAAAGAATTGGTGAGGAACCGTTAATGTTGAAAATCTATAACAGCTTGACGCGGAAAAAAGAAATTTTTGAGCCGATTGAAGCGGGCAAGATAAAAATATATGTGTGCGGGCCGACTGTTTATGATTTTTGCCATATCGGTAATGCGCGGAGTTTTACTGCATTTGATGGAATTGTACGATATTTACAGTTTCGCGGTTACGAAGTGGTTTATGTCAGAAATATTACAGATATTGACGATAAAATTATTAATCGGGCAAATGAAAGCAGCGAAGATTTTAATGTTGTTGTTGAGCGTTTTACGAAAGCTTTTTATGAAGATATGAAAAAATTAAATTTGCTGGTTCCAACTTTTGAGCCGCGTGCAACAGAATTTATTCCACATATTATCGCGATGATTGAAAAATTAATTAAAAATGAGCATGCGTATGTTGCAGAAAATGGCGATGTATATTATGAGGTGCGGCGGTTTCAGAGTTATGGATGTTTGTCACATCGTAATATTGATGAATTGGAAAGCGGCGCACGTGTAGAAATTTCTAACATCAAACGTGATCCGCTGGATTTTGTCTTGTGGAAAGTTGCAAAGCCGAATGAGCCGTCCTGGGAGTCACCCTGGGGACTCGGGCGTCCAGGCTGGCATATTGAATGTTCTGCGATGTCCACGCGAATGCTGGGAGAAACATTTGATATCCATGGCGGTGGGAAAGATCTGATTTTTCCGCATCATGAAAATGAAGTGGCGCAGTCAGAAGGAGCTACGGGTAAGAAATTTGTGAATTATTGGCTGCATGCGGGTTATTTGCAAATTGATAAAGAAAAAATGTCAAAATCTTTAGGAAATTTTTTTACGATTCGCGACATATTGAAAGACCATTCTCAGGAAACGTTGCGTTATTTATTAATTTCAGGGCATTATCGCAGCTCGTTGAATTTTTCCAAAGAATTATTGCAGCAAGCCCGTAATTCGTTAGAGCGTTTTTATGCGGCGCTGCAGGATTTGTCTTTATCTGCAGAAGAGTTAATTGATTCTCCGTATGAGAAAAAATTTATTGAAGCGATGGATGATGATTTTAATACACCGATTGCGTTGTCGGTTTTGTTTGAATTAGCGCATGAAATTCAACGTATGCGCGAGAAAGATAAAAACCTTGCAGAAAGACATGCTGTTTTGTTAAAAAAATTGGGCGGCGTGCTGGGTATTTTGCAAGACGATCCCATTAACTTTTTTCAAGGGAAAACAGATGATTGGGAAGTGTTGAAAATCGAAAAATTGATCGATGCACGTAATCAGGCGCGTGCTGAAAAAAATTGGGCGGAAGCGGATCGGATACGCAAAGAATTAGCAGATATGGCGATTGTTTTGGAAGATAGTGCGGGTGGAACGGTTTGGAAAAAGGGATAAAAAGCATCTCGTGATTCTTTATTTTGACCTCCTTCCCCTATCCCCTTCCTCCAAACGAAAAGCGCGTTTAGAGGAAGGGGGACTCTTCGGTACAGATGCGCTTAATTAGAACGTCCCCCTTCCTCTAAGCGGTGTTTTTCCGCTTGGAGGAAGGGGAAAGGGGAAGGAGGTTTACCTCTCACCGAATACTCACTAATTTAGTATAATATAGGTAATCATAATAGAATGAAAACTCCTATGCGCAAAGCGAAAATTGAAGATTGGGTCAATAAAACCGAAATAAAATTTACATTTATTCGCGCGCCCGGCCCAGGCGGGCAAAATGTCAATAAAGTCGCATCCGCTGTTCTCTTGCGATATGACCTTGTTTCGTCTTCTCTTCCTGAAAATGTCCGTGCCCGATTATTTTCTCTGATCGGCAAGAAAATATCTTCTGAAGGCGAAATTATCATTAAAGCTACCCGCTATCGAACACAGGAACGTAATAAACAGGATGCACTGGAACGTTTATTGGAATTAATCAATCGGGCTGCCATACCCGTCAAAAAACGTAAAAAAACCAAACCCACACGCGCTTCCATTCAACGCCGTCTCGCAACAAAAAAATTGCATGGAAAAAATAAATCTTTGCGGAAGATTAAGAAATATATCTCAGATCCTACATTATGATATAATATTTGCTGAGGTATATATTAAAATGTTTTCGACTAAAAAAATTATAAAAAAATCATCGCTTTCCTTCACCGATGTATTGAAATTTTCAGCAAGCTACTGGCTTCGTCAACCCAAAAAATTCATGCTCATTCTTGTGGTTGTGCTATCAGCTGCGCTCTTTGAAACGTATTTACCGAGTGCTTTGGCATTATTACTTGCCGCGATCCAGCATCATCAAGAAAAAAGCATAATCCTTTATTATCTTGGGATTTTTCTTGGAACTTATTTTATCCAGGCCATTCTGTTTTCTTGCATATACCTGGTTTACAACTCATTTGAAACGACCTTATTTAAGTCATTAGTAGATGATGTGTTTGAACATATTTATCGTTTACCCGAGAAATTTTTTGCGAATACTTTTACCGGCAGCATTGTTTCAAAAATAAATCGTGCCCGGCAAAAAATTGAGGTATTCGAAGATCAAATTCTAGTGCGTATTTTTCCAACTATTGTAGTCGTCATGGGAAGTATTGGCTTTCTGATGCTGCGATTTCCTTTATTAGCTTTTTTACTGATAGTTTATCTGATTATTTTTATTATCATTAGCGCCTTTTTAGTATTTAAAGTATCAGGGCCTGCGCAAGGAAGATATGCGGAAGCACAAGATAATTTTAGCGCTCATCTTGCAGATAATATTAGCGGCATTTCGTCAACAAAATCTTTTGCGCAAGAAAAATATGAATTAACCCGATTTTTAAAAGTCACCAGTGATTTGCGCGCCAAAAATCTGCATGCGTATCACCTGGGAAACATGGCTGGAGTCATTCAGCGCATGCTGCTCACCGGCATGCTGGCATTGCTGATGGGTGGCGGTGTCTGGTATTTTTTTCACGGAATGGCAACTGTTGAAAGCATGGCATATCTCGCATTTGCTTATACGATTATGCAATCTTACATTCGTGACGTCGGTGAAAACATTAAAAATCTGCTGACCTCTTCATACGATTTGCATGGCGTGATTAAACTTTTACGCGAAGAACCGGAAACTCCTGTCGACCTCAAACTTCCTGAATTAAAAATACAACACGGTGAAATTGTTTACGATAAAATTGAATTTATTTATCCTGAAAAGCACCAGGCAATTTTTAAAGATTTTTCTATTAAAATTCACGCAGGTGAACGCATTGCATTGGTCGGACATTCAGGCGGCGGCAAAACCAGTTTTATCCGTTTATTACAAGGATTATATCCCATTCAAAAAGGACATATTTTTATTGATGGACACGATATCCAGGAATTTTCACGATACTCTTTACGCAGTGCGATCAGTTTAGTGCCGCAAGATCCTGTTTTATTTCATCGATCATTAAAAGAAAATATTGCGTATGCCAAACCATCTGCAACCTATGCAGAAATTTGTGCTGCCGCAAAAAAAGCACATATTGAAAAATTTATTTTAAGTTTGCCTGAACAATATGAAACATTAGTGGGTGAACGAGGCGTTAAACTATCAGGCGGTGAACGCCAGCGTATTGCCATTGCGAGAGCCGTGTTGGCAGATCGTCCGATATTAATTTTAGATGAAGCGACCAGTTCACTGGATTCAGAAAGTGAGCGGGCGATACAGGATGCTTTATATGCATTGACACATGGAAGAACGTCTATCATCATTGCGCATCGATTATCAACCATTCTGGATGCAGACCGCATTCTTGTGTTTGAATCTGGAAAAATCGTGGAAGAAGGTTCGCACGAAGAATTAATTAAAAATGAAAAAGGGATTTATGCGGGATTATTTAAGTTGCAGTCGGGCGGGTTTATTGCAGAATAGCTGCGTTTTCAATGCGGGTTCGCAAGTAATATTTGTTGTCATCGCGGAATTTAGCGCTGCTTGGCGAGCGCCTTTTGCTCGCTTAGCAGCGCTTAATGTCCGCGATCTACCCTTGATTCTCATTTGGGTAGATCGCGGACATTAACTCACTCTAAATTCGCAAAAAGCGCGA
>DATIJV010000117.1:0-57731 GCA_035478255.1 Gammaproteobacteria bacterium | reverse complement strand
GTAACATTTAATGCTTTAAGCGGTAGCGCTGCAGGAAATTACAGTTTAGCGAATGCATTGAGCAACGCACCGACATTAAGTGTGACTGCTGCACCTTTGAGTGCCTCCATTGCAAATCAAACCAAAGTGTATGGAGCAAATGATCCTTTACTTTCCGGTATTGGTGTTACATTAGGTGGCATTATTAACCGCACCGTTTCAACATGGAATGGCAATGTTTCTGTCAACGATACCGGCAATGTTGCAACCAGTCTGGCTTCTTTGACACGCGCTGCAGGCGAAACCGTTGCGAGCAGTCCTTACAATATTACTGCCGTAACATTTAATGCCTTAAGCGGCAGTGCTGTAGGAAATTATACCTTAAGCAATAGCCTCACAGGCTCGCCCACATTAAGTGTGACTGCTGCATCTTTAAGCGGTTCTATCGCAAATCAAACTAAAGTATACGGAGCGAATGATCCTTTACTTTCCGGTATTGGAGTCACATTAAGTGGCATCATTAATCGCACCGTTTCAACCTGGACTGGAAATGTTCCTGTCAATGATACCGGCAATGTTACAGCATCCATTAATTCATTGGCTCGCGCTGCTGGTGAAACCGTTGCGAGCAGCCCTTACAATATTACTGCCGTAACATTTAACGCCTTAAGCGGCAGTGCTGCAGGAAATTACAGTTTACCGAATGCATTAAGTAGCACACCGACATTAAGCATTACCGCTGCATCTTTAAGCGGCTCTATCGCAAATCAAACAAAAGCCTATGGCACGAACGATCCTTTAATTTCTGGTATTCATGTCATTCTTAATGGAGTGATTAACAATCCTAACATTAACACATGGAACGGTAATGTTAGTATTAATGATACTAATAACGTTTCCTCCTCGCTGACTTCTCTCATACGAAATCCAGGAGAAAATGTTGGAAACTACACAATAACAGCTGAAAATTTCGCTTCTCTGAGTGGACCTGCCGCAAATAATTATTCATTCCCAACCAGCAGTAGCGGCGCACTCTTAACAATTACACCTGTGACCTTAACAGCAAGCATACCCGATCAAACTAAAGTCTATGGAACGAATGATCCCTCTGCATCGAGCATCAGTGCAACATTATCAGGTGTTCTCCAAGGCATCACCGTGACTGATTGGAATAATCAACAAACAGTCATTAACGACAATGTCACTTCTACATTAGCAAATTACGCTCGAGTTTCAGGTGAAAATGTTGGAGCATATCTCATTAATGCAGCTACCTTCAATCCATTAACTGGCACAGGTGCAGGAAACTACAACGCTCCTACAACATTTACTGGAGCACCTGTGATTAATATTACGAAAGCTCCACTCACTATTTCTGCTATTGCACAATCCAAAGTATATGGAACAAATGATCCTGTCTTCCCATTTAATTCATCTGGATTTATTAATGCAATTGTCGATGGAACACCCATTAACGACAATCCTGAAAATAGCTTAACAGGCGCCTTAAGCAGACAATTGATATCACAAGCTGATGAAAATATCGGACCGCATGCAATTACCCAAGGAACCTTATCTGCAAATAATTATGATATTGCATATACAGGAAATATCTTAACAATTACAAAAGCGCCGCTTACCGCATATGCGAATGCTGCGACAAAAACCTATGGAACTCTAGATCCAAACTTTACTTACAGATCGGTGGGTCTGGTAAATGGAATAGTAGATGGTATACCTATTCATGATGTAATCACTGGATCGTTGACCCGCGTTGTTGATCCATCCACTCAAAATGTGGGAAGTTACCCCATCTTACAAGGCACACTTCAAGCAAGTAATAATTATACATTTAATTATGTGGGTAATAATTTAAGTATTTCTCGAGCTTTTTTAAATATTTCTGGTGTAGCGGCAAATAGTAAAATTTACAATGGCTCAACTGCTGCAACATTAAATATGAGTAGTGCCGTGCTTTCAGGCATATTGCAAACTGATATAGGAAATGTATTGATAACAAATGGCTTTGGTATGTTTGCGAGTGCAAATCCAGGAGCGAATATTCCAGTGGCTGCAACAAGCATTCCATTATCAGGAGAGGCTTCTGGAAATTATTCGTTGATCTTACCCGTTGGATTAAGCGCAGATATTATACCAGATGCAGCACCCTCCTCTCCTGGTGTTATTTTACAGCCTATCATTCAAGTGATTATACCTACTCAAATAACACAACCGATACAAGTTATGCCGAATAATCAAAATTCATCAACTTCGACAAGCTCACAAGTTGTTACAGAAACAATCAATATTAAAACACCTACCGGATTTAAATCAGAACAAAAAAGTTGTAGCGTTGTCGCAAAGAATATTGAAATTTGCACCTAGCCCGGACTAATCTGGATCAATCATTTCATGCCCATCACCCGGCTTAAGCTGAAAGAAAATAATCGTGGAAAATAATGTAATAATTCCCATCGTAAAAAATACATGATGAAATATTGGCGCAGTTAAATTAAACATACCTTTAGAACCTGTAGAATAATAACGTAATAGAAAAGCCCCTAATGCAACGCCAAAACTCTGTGCTAATTGTTGAAGCGTTCCCATGATGCTGGCGGCTGAACTTAAATGTTCAGGAGAAAGTTCTGCATAGGCAAGCGAGTTCATTCCACTATATTGCACTGCAATAATCAACCCAAATAAAAATGTTTGCAAAATAATAATATAAATTGATAGTTCAGACGTGATGACAGTAAATCCCCATAAACACAGAGCAACTAAAGTTGTGTTTAAAATTAATAATCGTTTATAACCAAAAATACGTAATAATCGGAATGTGAATAATTTAACAAGTAATACGCCGACCGCCATAGGTGCAATTAATAATCCAGATATTTGCGGATTATAACCCAACCCTATTTGTAATAATAAAGGTAATAAAAACGGAACACCGCCAAAACTAAAACGCGCAAATAAATTTCCTAAAACAGAAATTAAAAAAGTTCTGTACTGAAAAAGGGATACATTAATGACAGGATTATTTATTTTACGAGAATGAATGACATATGTCATAAATAAAAAAACAGAAATCGCAATAATACTCACAGCTATTTTATCTGATAAAAAAGTTTCGCTCAAAGCAGATAATCCAAAAGTAAAAGCCGCGAGCGCAGACCCAAATAAAATAAATCCTGATAAATCCAAGGGGAGAACATTTTTTTTAGGCATATATTCCAGAAAATAATATGCTGCAATAATGGCGAAAATTCCTACTGGAATATTAACCCAAAAAACCCAGCGCCATGAGAAATAATGTGTAATAAATCCGCCCAGAACAGGGCCCAGCATCAATCCAAGTGATGCGACCATAATCACTTTGCTCATCACATTAATTAATTGATGACGTTCGTAAGTTCTTAATAAAATTAAACGGCCAACCGGTAACGTAAGCGAACCTCCCAGCCCCTGCACACATCGAGCTAACACAAGCTCAGGTAAACTGTGAGTGAAACCACACCATGCAGAACTTAAAGTGAATATAGATAATGCCGTAATAAATACTTGTTTTGTGCCAAACTTATCTGCAATCCAACCGCTAATCGGAATAAAAATTGCAAGACTGAGCAAATAGCTGATCAAAGCAATTTTTAAATCAACTGGATTAACGTGTAAACTCTTTGCCATGACTGGGATGGCGGTGTTTATGATTGTTGTATCAACCGCCTCCATAAATAAAGCGCAAGAAACAACAACTATCATGATATTAGTTTTAACTTTGGCTTCAAGCTGTTTATTTGACATTGTACCTCTCACTAATCATTTTTAGATATTTTCTCGCTCTAATAAAAAATTTCTATGAAAATTCATTGTATAATAAGATATTGATCAGTTTATTCTATATTTAAAAAAATTTTAAGGAACAAGCATGCAAATAGCTAATTTTCTCCAAGACTTAGCCATTATCATGATTGTTGCAGGGATCGTAACAATTATTTTTCATCAATTAAAACAACCTGTTGTATTAGGATATATTCTTTCTGGCGTCATTATAGGGCGTCACACTCCTCCCTTTGCATTTCTGCAAGATGAAAATACGGTCAAAACACTCGCAGAATTGGGCGTAATTTTTTTAATGTTTTCTCTAGGTCTTGAGTTTAGTATACGAAAACTTCTTCGGGTCAGTGCAGCAGCGCTAATTTCTGCGACTGCTGAAATTATTTTAATGATTATAGTGGGATATTCACTCGGGAAATTTTTTGGATGGAAGCCAATGGACTCACTTTTTCTGGGTGCCATGTTAGCGATTTCTTCAACAACTATTATTGTTAAAGCATTAAATGAACTGGGAAAGAAAAATGAAAATTTTGCGCAAATGATTTTTGGAATTTTGATTGTTGAAGATATTCTTGCGATTGCAATATTAGCCATACTTTCCAGTTTTGCTCTAAGCGGTTCATTTGATATGACTGATTTTATAGTCACCATAGGAAAATTATTTGTATTTTTTATTGCATCGCTTGTTATCGGAATTTTTTTCGTTCCTAAATTACTTTCTTATGTTGACCGATTTAAGAGTAAAGAAATGCTGCTGATTGTCGTTCTTGCCTTATGCTTTGGTTTTTCATTTCTGGTCATTAAATTAGGATACAGTATTGCACTGGGGGCATTTTTAATCGGCGCAATTATGGCAGAATCTCAGGAAATTAAAGTCATTGAAAAATTAGTCGAACCACTGACCAACATGTTTAGCGCTATTTTTTTTGTATCCATTGGATTATTAGTTGATCCTAAAATCATCCATCTTTATCTAATTCCCATCACAATCATTACCATTGCACTTGTGATTGGAAAGGTGTTCATTTGCAGTTTTGGTGTATTTATATCTGGACAAAATGCACGAACTTCCATGCGCGTAGGGATGGGATTAGCGCAGATCGGAGAATTTTCATTTATTATTGCGTCATTAGGAATTTCATTAAATGTGATGAGTCCTTATCTTTATCCCATTATTGTAGCTGTATCTGCCATTACAACTTTCCTCACACCTTATCTGATTAAAAGCGCAGATCCCTTTACACTGTTTCTTGCGCGAATTATTCCGTCAAGCATCTCACAAATTTTTAATACTTATACAAAATGGATAAAAAATCTTATTTCACAAGATGAACCGGCCCCTATCAAAGAAGCCATCAAAAAATCGCTCTTTCAAATTTTTATCAATTTAATTTTAGTCATAGCAATTTTTATTGTCAGTTCTTATGTATCGCATAATATGAATTTTCACAAAATTTTATTTAATGACATAAAAATTGATAATGCAATAATCTGGGGAATATCACTTGTCATTTCACTTCCATTTTTAATTGCCTCTTATCGAAAATTAAAAGCACTCAGTCTGATCATTGCTGAACTAGGAATAAAAAAAGGTAAAGATAATACCAAACTACACCCGGCGATTGCTAAAATAGTTCTTTTTGCCAGTATATTGGGTATCATTTTAATGATAATTTTACTCAGTGTCAGCATCTTGCCGCCGTTTGGATTATTGATTTTGGTATTAGGAATTGTCATCATTATTACTGCGATGTTATGGCCATGGTTTATTAAATTACATTCTAAAATGCAGATCGGCTTTATCAATACTTTTAAGAAAAAAGACAAACGGTAACTTAAAAATTTAAAGGCCGCGCGATGAAATATCCGGGTTAATGAGGTTTTATTCAGCGATTAGGCGCCCATTCACCGCCGCAATTACTTCCCGTATGCGAAGTACTCATGATCGTACCATCTCGAGCTGTTTTAAATACCGCTGAGCATTCCAACCCGAATTGTGCACGAGAAGGAAATTCTGCATCATTTTGCAATAATGCAAAATTAGTTCGAGTAGAATAAAAGAAATTTTTTCCTGATGAAGAAGAATAAAGATAATAAGCTGTACCATTTCGAGTAACAAAAGTTTGATCTGCAATGCCCCATTTTTTTTGAACTACCGAAATATTTTTTCCAATAAATTGATTAGGATTATCTTCGTTTTGATAATGATAGCTGGTCGCGCAAGAAGTCAGAAAAAGTGTATAAATCCCTAAGCTCGTTAAAAATTTCATATGATCTCCTTATTGATAGGCAGATAAGTATATTTTACTCCACTTTTTAAGAGCTTGCTCTAAAGCTTTTCCTATCTGATTCTTGAGCCTCTGCCAAAACTTGGAGGCTTAATAATCTGAGCCATTTGATCGCAGAACAGGGCCCGCTGTTTTCATCTCAGTTCTATTCATAATTGATGAAGAGGGTAGTGATGCTGGCACAGAATGTCTTCTGTAATAAAAACGTTGAGGCGCAGCCATACTCCCTTCTGGTAAATGAAATGAATTGATTATAGATTTTGCTTCTTTTAATAGTGTATGTACCACACTTTCTTCAGAAGAATTAAAACGAAGGAGCTGGCCTAAAAGCGTTTCCCGTTCTGCCCGATGCGCATCATTCACTGCAGCTTCAGCAAGCACAATAAATTTTTTAGGTTCTAAGATATCAAACAAATGGTTCCAGACTTTTTCTTCATTTACAAAAAAATAATCTTGAATAGGATAATCTGAAAGTCTAACAGATGGGTGTAAGATTATATTACAAAGCAGATTGATCCTAAAATTATCATTCATAGAATCATCTATACCGATATTTTTAATAAAATAACTCCCAGCAAAAATCGTTTCTGAAGTAATGACTTCCCAAAATTTATAACGCATAATCTTTGGCAAGGGTTTTTCCTCTTGCGAATTGCCTTCTAAAGATTCCAAAGAAAAAATACTATGCCCTGATTGACCGTCCAGCAAATATGAATAATTTTTTTTAATATAGGCAAGCAGATTTAATATACTACTTAAATTGGGTGCATATCCTTCCAATGCTTCGCAAACAACATGGTGTAAAAGATGATGGAATGCGACTGCCGTTTTGTCGATAAAACCATAAAGTTCATGTTCCTGACATGCAACAGCCAATGCCCTGCTGGCAAAATTAAGCATCTTGGGTAAAAAAAATTGAAATTTATCTGCAATAAATTCTATATAAGGCCAAATTTGCAAGGGATCTTTATTAACAAGTTGGAGGGAAGCTAATTTTAACCAAGATTCTAATAGATGAACAGGGCATGTCTTGAAACATTTTAAAAACATAAAAAGTTCTTGTGAATGACCACCCTCGATATATCCATTGCAAATGGATTCTACAATGATGTGAAGTACTTTTCGATCACTAAATGATGCTGAATATTGAATAAATTCATCAATCGGAAAATTACCTATTCCTAAAGAGTAGGCAAATTCGCTATAGGTTTTATATAAAAGTTCACGGTTAGTAGAAAAGTGTTTCCTAATACTTTTAAGAGATTTTAGAGAAATGCCATTGTCAGAAAATACTTGATCATATACCATGCGATCATAGTATATACTTTCGGGATTTATAATAGATGAGAATTTTTGAGCGTTGTTTATGAGCCGGTCTAAATCAGGAGCTTGGCTATGTATTGTTTTATGCTCTAAACGAGCTCTTATTGCACCACTTCTTGCTCCACATTGAATAGAATTTTCATGCATAGAATATCTTTGTAATAATTCTCTCACTCCTGCAAAACTAGCATTTAACATTAAGCCTCGTGATATTTCGAATAACAGATCAGGCAAAAAAACAAGCTGCTCTTCTTCAATAAAAGAAAGAAACCTATTAAGCAAATGAATATGATTACGTAAAGCAAATCCTGAGGCAATATTTTTTAAAATACGCGCACAGTCATTCGAATTTTCTTTATTTTCTTTGTATAATTGCATCGCCTCTTCATAACGTAACTTGAGCGCATAACCAAATGCTTTATCGTGTGGACTTCTCGCATACACTCCTAAAAAATCAGCTGCTTCAGGATAATCATGAAATGTGAGATAACTTACCGGACGCCATTCTACCAACCCTTCTCGCTTAACTTTATGTAAAGAAGATTTTTTAAGGTATTTTAATAATGCTTCCCTATCCTGATTTAAAGCTATCCAGCAAAGTTCAGTAAAAGAAGTGGACGATGAAAAGTCACATACTAAATTCAGCCTGAGCATTGTTTTTTCTCCTGATAAAATCCAAAATAATTTTTTATTGTCGTGCATTTCTGTAAGGAATTTGTATATCCAACATATCCATCAGGTCGAATAAGATAAATGGAATTTTTTTTCAAGCCTGCTTGAGCAACTGGTTCACCCCATGAGAATTCATGCAATTTTATATTCAAATGTTCAATAGATTTTTTAAACGTGTTGCTTGCTGTGCCATAAATATGTATTTGCCAATCCAGATGAGTAAGAAATTGATAATTATCGATTTTATTATATCGAATCCACGGCAATCTATCACCGCCTTGTATTTTGCCGGATTTTCCAGAGCTCAAAGCACTATGATGATAATTTATTTTAATTTGTGAAATGGTTTGAAAAAGAAATTTTTTAACACAGTCAAAACGAGTTAAAAAAGGAAAAATAATCGGAAAAAATATATTTCTCACAAAATTACCAATCAATCCTATATTCGTAATAGCCTGAAACGCTCGATCTGTAGTTGAAACCAGTCTCCGTGCAAATGCCATACGTTCTGTTTCGTAAGTATCGAGTATAGTAAAAGGTGCAGATTTTTTTATAACAGAAGCTATTTTCCAAGAAAGATTAACGGCGTCACCAATGCCTGTATTCATGCCTTGCCCGCCAACTGGACTATGAATATGAGCTGCATCACCCAACAAAAAAACTCTGCCTTTTTTAAAATGTTCAGCAACACGATGATGGGAATGATACGTTGAAAACCAATTCACTTTTGAAATCGTTAATCCAGTATTTTGTATCGCATGAGATTTGACATCATCAAATTGAATATTTTTTTTATTTTCATATTGTTTTGGCACAATACCAATGAGTCTAAGTGAACCGCTGCTTCGAACAGGAAAAACAATAGCAAATTCATTTCTATGGAGATTCACATGAATGTCTTCATTTGCAATATTACCTTCCGCCATCACATCAGCTACGTAATAAAGTTGTGAATAAGTACCTCCTGAAAAATCGATATTTAAAGCATGACGGACCGTACTGGATGCACCATCGCAACCTAATAAAAATGCACACTCCAGCATTTCAGTTTCATTTTCTTTTTTTAAAAATGCTGTAACTTTTTCGTCATTTTGAGATAAGCTGACTAATTCCGTATTCCTCTCGACTTCTATTCCGGCTTGTTTTAAGTAATGAATTAATAATTTTTCATGATCATCTTGTGGAAGTGAAAGTAAAAATGGAAATGGCGAGAGATTTTTGCCAAATGCACCCAAATAAATAGAAGTTAATCGCTGTCGATTTTTCCATAAATTAATTTTTTCAATAATAATTCCATTGGCCACAATTTCGTGAGCAATTCCTATTTGTTGATAAAACTCAAGTGTGCGCGCATGAATGATCATTGCCCGAGAATTTTGTTCAGCATCCTGGTTTTTATCAATAATGCGTAAAGGAATACCTAATTTAGTTAGCCATAAAGCTAACACTAAGCCGGTAGGCCCTGCGCCAACAATTAATACATTTTTAGTCATAGCCGATCCATCAGCAATTCAGGTAGCGCTGTATGGTGGGCAAGGCGATGAAGCGGCCGTAGCCCACCCTACGGCCGCTATATACCTCTCGGTAGGTATTATCTATTATCGCCGCTGCTACCCCCAGGTCTCACCGCACTCGCTGTTGCTGCTTCCGTCACTGCTGCTGCTTGCTCTTGCTGCTGTGCTGCCGCTACCGCTGCTGCTACAGTAACACCAAAAAGCCCCCTTTGCGATGGAGAAACAGATCGATTGCGTGGTGCTGCTTCGCCTTTAGATTCAGAGACGACTTGCTGACGAGGTGCTTCATCTTTAGATTCCAACACGGCTGTCCGAACAGCTGGAATCGCCATTTCCTCGGGCTCTGGTACAGAAATTTGATATCCCCGTTGACGGACCTCTTTTAGTATCTCGAGATTAGCCATAGTTATAAGCAAATTATCAGCCTGATAAGTGTCTTGATTAGGTTTTCCTGGTTCGATTAAATTTTCTTGCACAACAAGATGATTAACTGCTGGTAAATATTTCTGCCACTCAGCCATCAACTGATAGTATGCATCTCTTTGCTCATTCGTAGGATTGACTACAAAATTATTGATGATAGAAAGAGCCTCTCTCACCGCAGCTTCTTTCTTTTTTTGGCCTTTAAGTTCAACGAAACCAAAATCAATCGTAAAGGTAGGATCAAGCAAATGCGCATGCATTATGTGAGCGAATATATCATCAATCTGTATTTTTTCGAGAGCTTTAGCAGAAAAAATATTATCTGATGAATCTCTCAGAAAAGCAAAACCTTCTGTCGCAGGACAAACAGTTTTTTTCGCCTTGTTCGCAGGCTCAAGATTCATACAACTCAGCAGAATATTTGGCGCTTTGTGGAACGCTCTTTGATATTCAGCTTCTAACCCTGATTTTCTTCTCTCACCTTCTGGTTTCTTTAACTCTTCCGGTGAGGGATCCGTTATAGTAGCCACTAATTGATTATATGCGTCCTTAAATGGGTTACTCAAATGAGCATTAACTCTTTCTTGAAACTCAGGACGATTCACAATGCTAAAAAGTCTATGTAAATCGCTTTCTCTTAATTGAGGGAATTTCGCGCTTTTGTCCATCAATTTTTGATAGATTTCTTGCAATTTATTGTCATTTTTAAGATAAGTGAAAGGCCCATGAGACTGAGACAACTCAGATGTGCACGTGTATGTCTCAAGTTCATTCAGTAATTTGGAGTTTGGATCAAATAACTCATTAAAATTATCAGCTAATGCTTGCAAATCATCAGAGGATGAAAAAGCACAGCTATCTAAATCGCGAATGCTATTTGAAAACTTAGCAATCATCTTGGATCTCAGTCCAGGATCTCGATTCACCCTGTCTCGTAGATCCTCAAAATTATCTGGCATCTGATTATTGAAAAATTCAGCGCTTTCTCTTAAGAGAAGAAGTTGTAAAGCTTCTTTCAATATCTGTCCACCATAAGCGCGATACATCATTCTATAATCAGATTCATTTTGGGAAGAAATTGCCGGATTCAAATGATTTCGATTCAGATCAGTATGCTTCAAACTGTTTGTATACATGAAAATCTTTTGGTTTTCTGGATTTCGACTTCTTAATGTTTGATGGTCCTGTGCACGAGAACGCTTCACATCATAATAATCCACAATCTCAGGGAACCGGTTTCGAATAAGCTCTCTAATCTTAGGCACACTTCTTTCAGGTAACGCTGCAAGTTCCTGTCTGAATCTCTTTGAGATTTCTTCCAGTTTTTCAAACTCTAAAATATCCGCCAAAGGAAAACAATCCTTATGCGGACTATGACCAGAAGCTGATTTAATCATTGCTAATTTTTCTGCGTTAGCTGTTATAATCTCCTCATCGGTTGAAGGAAATAGTGGTTTAATTAACGATAAAACTAGTTGACCTTTTAATTTTACCAACAAGCCATTTTCTGTTACATAGCCAATTTTTTCTTCATTTTTTTCATTTTTATAAACAATATAAGCCGGGTTGCCTTCCGTTAAGCGTAATACATCTTTTCTCGACATATTAAAAGGATTTGACTCAAACCGCATGAGCATGCAAGGATTGGTTTCTGGAACCATTTCTTGTAAATAGCCGATGTATCCTTTCGCACCAATAACAGGAACTTTATTTTTTTCAAGTTGAGGACTGTCATAAAAATCCATACGCATTTTAAAACGCAGCTTCTTTTGATTTCTTCGTTTATCTTCTTCTTTATAAGAGACTTCATTGTTTGCGAGCGTACTATGGATAAGCTGAAAGTTTTTTGTGTTGGCATGATCGATATTGATATCACCGCCGTACTTCTTACCGGGAGTCATTTTAGCATCATTTTCGTATCTTTCTAATTTATCTTCGGTGCTTCCGGTAGAAGAACCATGCGTTAATCTGAATTCGACTTTTGCTCCTTTTTCCGAGGCAATAACATCTTCAATTTCTAAAACTTTTGCTTCAGATTTTGCTTCAGCCTTTTTATCTGGCTGCTTTTCTTCTTTTAGTTTTTTTGCTACAGGTTCATTTGGTGCCCAAATTGTTACAGGTTCATCTTTATTTTTATCTTTATCTTGATGCAGCATATTGTTCTCCATTTTAATTAGTGTTTTAAATATAATATTTTTATCTTAATTTATTTTATTTTTATTTCACTCGATTAGCGTGGAATATGATAGAATATACCTGAATTTTTTTTAAAACAAGTGATCCATAAATTTTATTTTTTGTACAAAACTACATCGCGCCAAGTATAGAAAAAGCACTGATTGAAGGATAATGGATATGATGCGCGAATCAATGGAATTTGATGTTGTCATTGTCGGCGCGGGACCTGCCGGATTATCTGCCGCGATCCGTTTAGCTCAACTCGGCCAACAATACAATAAACCCATCAATATTTGTGTGATTGACAAAGGCGCTGAAATTGGATCACATATTCTTTCAGGCGCGGTCCTTGAACCGCATGCCTTAAATGAATTATTTCCTGATTGGCAAGCACGAAACGCTCCGCTTCATACTCCAATCACCCGAGATAAATTTTTACTTCTCACAGAAAAAAAATCTTATCGTCTGCCCACTCCCCCGCAAATGCGCAATCGCGGAAATTATATTATCAGTCTCGATAAATTTTGCCGCTGGCTCGCAGAACAGGCTGAAAATCTGGGCGTGAATATTTTCCCAGGTTTTGCTGGAACTGAAATTATTTATGAAGGCAACCGTATTTGCGGCGTGATGACCGGTGATAAAGGCATCGATAAAAATGGCAATCCCACAGAACGTTATCAGGCGGGAATGGAATTGCGTGCAAAACAAACTTTATTTGCTGAAGGCTGCCGTGGTTCATTAACCAAAACGTTAATTGAGCGTTTTGAATTACGGAAAAATTGTGATCCGCAAACGTATGCTTTAGGAATTAAAGAACTCTGGGAAATTCCTGAAGAATTACATCAGTCGGGTTCTGTAGCGCACACAATTGGCTGGCCCCTGGATAGAAAAACCTACGGTGGTTCTTTCATTTATCAATTTGAAAAAAATCTTGTCGCCATTGGGTTTGTTATTGGATTGGATTATCAAAATCCCTATCTTGACCTTTACGAAGAATTTCAGCGTTTTAAAACGCATCCAGCGATTTTTCCTTTATTGGAAAATGGAAAACGCATTGAGTATGGCGCACGCGCATTGAATGAAGGCGGCTTGCAATCTATTCCAGAATTAACTATTCCCGGCGGTTTATTAATCGGTTGCGCAGCAGGATTCTTAAATGTGCCTAAAATTAAAGGCATTCATACTGCGATGAAATCGGGAATGATTGCAGCAGAAAGTATTTTTCCGGCGACGTCACAATATAAATGTCATGCCTATTCCGAAAACATGAAAAAATCCTGGGTTTGGGAAGAATTATATCGTGCGCGCAATATTCGCCCCGCGATGACTTGGGGATTATGGCCGGGACTCCTGTATGCAGCAGTAGATACAGTTATTTTTCGTGGAAGAGCGCCCTGGACATTTCACAATCATGCAGACTTCGATCAATTAAAATTGCTAAGCAATTCTGAAAAAATTGTTTATCCAAAACATGATAACAAAATTACGTTTGATTTATTATCGTCGGTTTATCTGACGCATTCTAAGTATGATGAAAACCAGCCGTGTCATTTGAAATTAAAAAACCCATCGCTCGCGATTGAAGTGAATTTAAAATATTATGGCTCACCTGAGCAGCGATATTGTCCGGCCGGTGTTTATGAAATAGTTAAACATGAAAACAGCGTGCCTTATTTGCAAATCAATGCAGCAAATTGCATTCATTGTAAAGCGTGTGATATCAAAGATCCGACGCAAAATATAACATGGACACCACCGGAAGGTGGAAGTGGTCCGAATTATACAGAAAGCTAATATATACCTCTTATGGCCGCGCATGGTATAGGCAGAACAAAAAATTATGTTGATGTGACTTTCTGATTACTTCTTATTCTAAAAATAGAACTTGCATTAAGATTTTCTTAATGTGCACGTTATATTATTTATATCTTTCTATTTTGAATAATAGGGGGAAATCGTTATGTTTTCTTCAGCAAAAGAGAAATTTAAGAAAAAATTTAAGAATAAACTTCTAGATGAAACGAAAAAAGCAATAGAATCTATTGAAAAATTAACTGCCGTTATCCCAGAAAAATCTAAAAAAAATGTCACTGATGAACGAAAAAGTCAATTAGATAATATTTTGATATCTGCTAAACAATCTTCATCATTAGATCTGCTAACAACTTTCACGGTGGGTGTAAACAAAGAAATTACGGTAGCAACCGAACTGGAAACATATAAAAATCTCTTATATAAACAGCTCGAACAAATCATGCAAAATATTCTGACTGGATTACGCACAAGATCTACATTAGGCGAAGAAAAAAATAATAATGATGTCGCTCGTCATAATTTTAAAACTTTAAGTGATCAAATCGCAAAAAACATTCAAAATGTGAAAAATATGAATCAGAAAATCGATTTTTCTTATCTTGAAAGTTTTCTTGTAGAACAAAATAAAATTATAGAAACTATGCATGATGATATAAGTATAAAACAATTTAACGAGCGTCTTAAAGTCCATGAAAAAATCGCACGCGATGCATTAGAAAATCTCAAGCCGTATATTGATGAGGCTAAATTCGATGAATTTAATACAGTAATAAAGAATGAAATTGAGGAAGCAAAAAAATCGAAGAATTCTGCCATTGTGAAAAAACGCTGTAGCTTTTTTAGAGAAATGCTTGAAGATAATATAAAATATAAAAACCGTATACAGATGTGGGATAAACTAACTTATGCAGAAGGGCTTGTTGAGACATTCCTTTCTTACGTCCCCGATCCTCAAAAAAGCACAGTACAAAAAAAATATGAAAAACAATTAAATCATATTTATAGCGAATCGGAACTAATGAATTTTATTAAAAAATTAGAGCTTCTGACGACAGATGTTGATGGATTAGAGTCTACTGATGAACAGCAAGACTTTCTATTATCTCTTCGTCAAAATGAAGTGAATATGGAACAGGGTTTGGAATTTAAAGTTTTTAATCAGAGGAAAGCAGAAGTCATCTATGCTTTACTTCAGACAACAGGAAAAACAATTGAATGGTTCAACAATCCATCTGATCTTGAAGCGAAAAGTGTAACCCAGCCAGAAAATCAGTCCGAAGAAAAAACAATACCCGGTAAGTTATTAGAGGCAATGCAATCAGTTCGTCTTGCAAGAGAACTCATTAAAGAACTCATTAGTGAAAAAACTATTCAAGATCGCACAAGCGAATTGAATGCCATGTTAAAGCATTATAAGGACCCCAGTCGACGTGTCCAGTCGTTATGCGGTGCATTGGAGATTTTTAATAAAACACTAAAAACAGAAATTCAAGAGAGTAAAACAAACTCTCCGATAGCAGAAGAAAAAAATCCGAAAAATACATTTGATCGAAGCGAACTACCCCTTACCCCAAGAGATCTCATTCAAAAACTTCCTACAGCAGCAGCTGAAAACCGCACAAAGGAACTAAACAACCTATTACACCATTTCAAGCGTGAGAACCGCCGAGTTTTTTCATTGTGTGACGCATTAGATGTTTTTAATCTAACGATAAAAGAAGAAATCGATACAAGAAATAACATACCGAAAAAAGAAGATAAGGAACTTGATAAACATAAAAAGAGGCTTTTTGATTGGTTAGATGAGCTTTATATTCC
This sequence comes from Gammaproteobacteria bacterium, assembly GCA_035478255.1. GTDB lineage: Bacteria > Pseudomonadota > Gammaproteobacteria > DSM-16500 > DSM-16500 > DATIJJ01. Next base: position 41,887 of record DATIJV010000117.1, on the reverse strand, counting down.
TTTATTAAAGGAATTAAAAGAATTAGCCAAACATAACTCCGTATTAAAAAAATATATAAATAATTTAGAACTTCAATTATTTGATATATATACAGCTAAAGGGGAACAAATCAATCTAATAGTTTCTACATTACAAGAAATAGATTTTTCTTCGTTCAAGCCGATTATGGAGGATTTAGAAGCTGTTAAAAATTCAGCTATAAAGATTACTCAAATACTTAATCATGCAAAAAAATTAATGGATACATTTGCAGATTTAGTTCCATCAATAAATTATGAAAACGAGTTTGATGCTATTAAAAAAATTATTGAAAATAACCCTCATGATTTAAAACTTATTCATGCATTTATTAATAAAATCGATTCTTTGATAACAGAACACAATCTTCGCCAAAAAGCGTCCAAGCTAATTGAAACATTATTCCAGAAGATTCCTAAAATAGATGCTCAGAAAATCGCTGAACTGTGGAAACAGGAGTTGGAGACTTGCAGCAAAGAACAACTTCCCAAATTACTGGCAAGTTTTGACTTAAAATTAGACGCAATATCTAAGGTTCCTGCTACCGCCAGCAGTTATGCCACATTCTGGGCATCTCCTTCTTTTTCTGAAGAGAACGCAGAAACAGCTCAAGCGCCGCCGCGGAGATTAACAAATCAAGGCCCGAGAAATTAAGCTATCTTGTTTTTGCCTTTTGCCTGCTTTATGCTACCAAGCAATAAGGTTACCGCCAGAGGGAGTGCATAACACATGAAAATCGATATGAATACACTAAGCAATTGGGACAAATCTTATAGCTGGCATCCTTTTACACAAATGCAAGAATATATAGAGCATGGCCCATTGCACATCACCCGTGCTAAAGGATGCTGGTTGTATGATAATGACGGTAAACGTTATCTGGATGGAAATGCTTCTAACTGGACAAATGTTCATGGCCACAGTGATCCAGAACTCAATGAAGCATTGATCCAGCAATTAGAAAATTTACAACAATCGAGTTACAAAGATCTTAGTCACCCCGCCGCCTCCCAACTTTGCCATGAATTAATTAGCATCGCGCCTGAAGGATTAAAACGTGCTTTTTTTACAGATAATGGCGCAAGCTCCGTTGAAGCTGCGTTGAAACTTTCTTTTCAATATTGGCAACTGACTGGAAATCCACAAAAAAAACTCATTATTGGCATGGAAAATGGCTATCATGGCGATACCTTTGGCGCAATGTCTGCAGGGCAATCGAATTTTCATCAGCGATTTTCGGAATGGTTTTTGCCCGCGCATTATTTTAAGGCACCTACGTCTGATGATATGTCAGATAGTCTTCGCGATCTGGATCGTTTACTTCAAGAATATGGTCATCAAACCGCTATTTTATTTTTAGAACCTTCAGTCCAAGGGCCGGCAGGAATGCTCTTGCAACCTCCTGGTTTTTTACAAGCAGTCGCTGAGCGATGCAAAGCATATCATGTCCATCTCGCTTTAGATGAAATTTTTGTAGGCCTCGGACGTTTAGGTCACATGCTGGTATCGACTGCAGAAGGCGTGACACCTGATTTTCTATGTTTATCTAAAACTTTAACCGGCGGTTATCTACCCCTGGCGGTGACTTTAACCACTCAGAAAATTTATGAAGCGTTTCTGGGTGATTTTAGTGAAGGAAAAACATTTTTTCATGGGCACACATTTGCTGCAAATCCGCTCGCAACAGCCGTCAGCATTAAAAATATCGAAAAATTAAAACGTTATACTGAAACAGGCACACTGCAACGAACCTGTCAGGCCTTTGAACAAAGCATTGCGTCGTATTTTTCAAATCATCCTTTTGTTAAATCTGTACGGCAGCGCGGACTAGCTTCTGCTATAGAATTATACCCCGGCAAAAAAAGTTCTATGCAGACTTTTGATCCTAAAGAACGAATAGCGCATCATCTTTCCCTTTATTTGCGCGGCAAAGAAATTTTACTCCGAGGCGTTGGAAATACACTTTTGATTGTTCCTCCCTTGTGTATTACAAATCTTGAGATTGATTTTTTATGTAAACAAACTGCAGAAGCTATTTCGGAATATGTTCATGAGTCTTTCGCTTCAAGATTTAGAAAACCTTTATCAATTGCCATTTAAAGATCTCATCATACAAGCGCATGAGGCTTACAAGCCTCATCACGCTATTAATAAGATTCACTTATGCGGCTCTCTTTCGATAAAAACAGGTAATTGTCCTGAAGATTGCGCTTATTGTCCGCAATCAGTTCACTATAAAACATTTGTATCTGCCGAACCTCTTCTGGATCCTGATGAAGTCTTAAAAGTCGCTCTTTATGCAAAAACATTAGGGGTCACGCATTTTTGCCTGGGTGCTTCTTGGAGTTATGTACCCAAAGGTAACGCTTTTCAGAAACTTTTGGAAATTGTTAGAAAAGTGCATGGCACAGGTTTGGAAGTATGTTGTAGTTTAGGAAGTATTTCGGAAGAGCAAACGCATACATTATTTGAAGCGGGATGCACAACATATAATTATAATCTCGACACTTCTCCTGAGTTTTATCCCAAAATTATAACCAGCCGCACATTCGAATCACGTTATCAAACATTACAAATGATTCGCAAATCGAAATTAAAAGTTTCTTGCGGTGGTATTTTAGGCATGGGTGAATCGATAGCTGATCGATTAAAGCTGATACAGCTTATCAGCGAATTAACACCGCAGCCTGAGATGGTGCCGCTCAATGCCTTAGTCGCAATCGAAGGCACGCCTTTGGGTCAGGAAAATTTTATTGATCCTCTTGAATATGTGCGTATGATAGCCATTGCACGTATCGCCATGCCGCACACTATTCTCGCAATGGCGGCGGGTCGTTATAAAATGTCGATGGAAACACAAGCCTTAGCCTTTTTCAGCGGAGCCAATGCGATTTACATCGGTGAACGAATCCTCACAACACCGACCCCTGCTTTTAATACCGATCTTGAAATGCTGACAAAACTGGGAATGAACACTTAAAAATTATGAAAACAATATTGATATCAGGCAATGACACAGGCATTGGTAAAACCTGGATGACTCGGGCACTTCTCCGATATTTTGCAGCGCATGACCAAAACGTACAAGTTGTCAAAGTCGTTGAAACAGGCATATCAGACCATCAAAAAGGCGATGCACAAACAGCCATGGAAGGCTGTCAGCATTCACATGAAAAAAAATGTGAAGCGTATACTTTATATTCCTTCACAGAACCTCTAGCGCCTGTTACAGCCGCAAAAAAAGCGGGATGCCGCTTAAATCTTGAAGATATTCTTTGTAAAATAAAAAATTTGCCTGAAACAGACTGGCGTATTCTTGAAACAGCAGGCGGTTTGGCTGTTCCATTAGATGACACAGGTTTTGATAGTGTGAATTTAGCATTAAATTTGCCAGTAGATTATTTATTACTTGTCGTTCAAAATCGACTGGGCGCCATACACCAGGCTCGTGTACTCACAGCCTATGCGCCGTATTCCAAAATAATAACAGGGATTTGGTTTAACGATTGTGTGCCAGTCGATGAGAATGTAACTCAATCAAATTATGCTGAGCTCGCCAATCTCGCAATTCCGATATGGGGACATCAACTGTATCAATCAGACGTCCTCCGATTTTTTGATTCTTTCCCCATAGCGCATTATTTTGAAAGTGATATCAGGTCATGCAGAGCCCTTTAAAAAAATATATTCAGGAATATTTACGAGCAAGAAAAAAATCAGGATTACTCAGAAGACTGACATCTTATTTTGCTGAGAAGAATACCAAAAACCTCTATTTAAATCTGAATGATTATCTTCAGTTAAGCAAACATCCGTTAATTATTCAAGCCGCACAAAAAGCTTTAGAAATCTGGGGAACATCATCTGGCGGATCTCCTGCTGTCGGAAGCTACTGGCCTATTCATCAAGAATTAGAAGACGTTTTGAAAAAGTGGTGCGGTTTTGAATATGGTTTACTGTGGAACTCAGGCTATACAGCAAACAAAGCATTATTAAGCACTTTACCTCAAGCGGGCGATGTTGTTTTAGCCGATCGCTATATTCACAACAGCGTGCTATTAGGCACGCAAGAAACACAAGCAAAACTCATTCGTTATCGTCATTTGGATTTAAACCATCTTGAAGATTTGCTGAAAATGTACACTCATCCAGACCGGACCGTTTTTGTTGTAACAGAATCGGTCTTTAGTATGGAAGGAGATTATCCTGATTTGAGTCAGATGAGTTTTTTAAAAGATCGTTATAATTTTTTTTGGATTGTAGATGAAGCACATGCACTTGGCTGGTATGGTCCCAAAGGCAATGGGCTTATTGCACAATTTGAAGCACAGAAGAATGTCGATATCATGGTTGCAACACTTGGAAAATCACTAGCAAGCCAGGGTGCATTTACTCTTTTTCATGATTCTGACTTGCGTTCGTATTTAATAAATTGCACACCTGAATTTATTTATTCTACCTACTTAACACCCGCTGCGACTGCAGCAAGTCTAGCTGCAATAGAAGTCATTCAAACAGAATATATCATGCACCAATCGGAATGGCTTTCAGAGTCTTTAAAACTGAAAAATCGTTTAAAAAAATTTTTCCCCGATATTCCTTTATATGACAGCCCTATCCTTCCGCTTGTTGTTGGCGATCCTGAAACGACATTACATTTAGCCGCTAAACTTGCTGAACAATATCACATTTATGTAGGAGCGATTCGCCCGCCGAGTGTTCCCAAAGGAACGAGCCGATTACGTCTTTCTTTACATTGTAATGTAGGATTTGATTCTCTGGGAGAATCGTTAGAAAATTTTTTTACCTCACATAAATTGAATAAATAGTAAAATTCCACTCTCTAAACAGTTGCAAAAAGTAGTGGGGTGAGAGTGCTGTATCATTACTCAAAAGGCGTTTTAGTGTTATTAATCACTTTGTATAGCAAATCCGAAAAAGAAAATATAACTCAAGAAGAACGTAACGAGCTAAAGAAATTGATGCCGCAATTAGTAGCTAAATATAAAGAGGGTTTATAATATGAGCAAAAAATCACTTGGCGAAGAATTAGTTGAAGCGGTGCAAGAGGCAATAGATAAAAAAGGAAGAGGAAAAATTGTTCGCTCTAAGGTGAACATTGCCGCTGTTCGTAAAAAATTAGGTATGACTCAAAAAGAATTTGCCAAACAATATTATATTAAATTGCAAACATTGAGAAATTGGGAACAGGAAAAGAGAATCCCTGATACTACAACACTGGCATATTTGACCTGTATTGCATCTCGACCGAAAGAAATATTAAAAATTCTTCATCCGCAGAAATTAAAATAGATGAGCAGAAACGGTAAGAAAAAAATTAAATGAATTGATTTTATTGGTCTCCAGATTATCCTTAAACGTGCTTTTTTGGCCACTGCAGAATTGTTAAAAAATTATGAGACTGTTGAAGCTGCTATTACAGCTATTATGCCAGCAAGTTTGGCAAGCGTTGTGATGGATTATTACAGAGAAACCCCAAGACCTAATTAACGTCAGTATTGTCTAAGCAAAAACACTTCGTTTGCTTAGACAATACTGTAAAATTTCTGGATCCCGTCCTATAGATTGCTCGCATTCTGCTCTCAATCGACGAGATAACCTGGTGGCTGCCCCACACCTAAACGACGATCACAATAGAAGCAACGATGACATCTGAGAAATAAATCCAATTTACTACAACTAATTTTGTAAGGCTTCTTACAAGCATGATCAAAAAGATTGCCTTATGGAAAATTTTCCTTTATTTTCTCGAGTTAACTTAAAACATAAAAATAAGGGACGCAAATGACTGATGAAATTATGACCATAAGTGATATTGCCAGTTATTTAAAAATTACTGAAAAAACAACTTATCGCTTAGTTTCCGAAGGAAAAATACCTGGCTTTAAGGTTGGAGGCTCATGGCGCTTTAATAGAGCAGAAATTCTAGCGTGGGCTAAAGCAAAAGACAAACAACCAACAGACGAATAACGGACTAGTACAGGAGACTTATTTTGTTTGAACAAACCTTTAAAAATATTGATGACATCCTCCACAAAGACGCTGGTTGTAGCAGCGAACTTGATTACGTTGAACAAACTTCATGGATTCTTTTTTTAAAATATTTAGATGATTTTGAACAAGACAAAAAAGCAGCCGCGGAATTGGCTGGTAAAACATATGCCAACATTATTGACTCAAAATACCGATGGGGAACGTGGGCTGCGCCTAAAAGCGAAGATGGTAAAATTGATCACCACAAAGCATTGACGGGGGACGACCTAAAAGATTTCGTTGATCAAAAATTATTTCCCTACCTAAAAAAATTTAAAGTTGATGCCGAAAACCCAGACACCATAACTTACAAGATTGGTGAGATCTTCAGTGAACTAAAAAACAAAATACAAAGCGGTTATAATTTACGTGAAGTGTTAAATCGCATTGATGAGTTACGTTTTCGCTCACATGCAGAAAAACATGAGATGTCACACCTTTACGAAGACAAAATTAAAAATATGGGTAATGCTGGCAGAAACGGAGGTGAATACTACACTCCTCGCCCATTAATCAAAACCATTGTTAAAGTTGTTGCCCCTATCATTGGCAATAAAATTTATGATGGCGCAGTGGGTTCAGCAGGCTTCTTGGTAGAAGCATTCGAATATTTAAAAGCCAACAAAAATCTTGGCACCAAAGATTTGGATATTCTTCAAAAGAAAACTTTCTACGGCAAAGAGAAGAAATCACTAGCTTATATCATTGGCATCATGAATATGATTCTGCATGGCATTGAAGCACCAAACATCATTCACACCAATACACTCGCTGAAAATCTAGCTGACATTCAAGAAAAAGACCGATTTGACGTTATCCTTGCTAATCCTCCATTCGGCGGAAAAGAACGCACAGAGGTACAACAAAATTTTCCAATTAAGACTGGGGAAACAGCATTTCTCTTTTTACAGCATTTCGTCAAATTGCTAAAAGCAGGCGGTAAAGCTGGTGTCGTCATCAAGAATACCTTTTTATCTAATACTGACAACGCCTCTGTTAGCCTACGTAAATTACTTTTAGAGTCGTGCAATCTTCATACTGTACTTGATTTACCAGGCGGAACGTTTACCGGCGCTGGTGTTAAAACCGTCATACTCTTTTTTGAAAAAGGCACTCCGACCCGGAAGATATGGTTTTATCAATTAAACCTTGATAGGAATCTTGGCAAAACTAATCCATTAAATGAACGTGACTTGCAAAAATTCGTCGAATTGCAAAAAACCAAGGCAGACTCTGACAATTCATGGTCAATCAATATTACAGATGTCGATACAAATACCTATGACCTTTCAGTTAAAAATCCGCATAAGAAAGATGGAATTGTTTTGCGTAGCCCAAAAGAAATAATTGAAGAAATGAAAGCACTAGACAAAGAAAGTGCTGAACTTTTGAAAACTATAGAAGGACTTTTATGAAAAATGATTTAGCTGTTTTTGAAGAACATGAAATTCGACGAGCGTATGACGAAGAAACCGAAACTTGGTATTTTTCAGTCATCGACATTATTAGTATTTTAATCCAGCAACCTGATTTTCAAACTGCTAGAAATTACTGGAAAGTATTGAAAAATAGGTTAAAAAAAGAAGGCAATCAGTCGGTTACAAATTGTAACCGACTGAAATTAGAGGCTAGCGATGGTAAAAAGTATCTCACTGACGTTGCCAATGCAGAAACCCTACTCCGACTTGTTCAATCCATACCCAGCCCAAAAGCTGAACCCATTAAGCTCTGGCTAGCCAAGGTTGGTTACGAACGCATGCAAGAAATGGCTGACCCCGCGAAATCCTTAGATCGTGCAAGAGAAACATGGCAAAAGCATGGCTACAGCGAAAAATGGATTCAACAACGCATGATGGGGCAAGAAACCCGCAATAAGCTAACCGACTACTGGAAAGAACACGGCATCGAACAGCCTAGCGAATTTGCAATACTCACCAATGTTATTCATCAAGAATGGGCTGACATCAGCGTCAAAGACCACAAAAAATCCAAAGGATTGAAATCAGAAAATCTGCGCGATCACATGAGTGAAGCTGAACTCATTTTTACTGCACTTGCAGAATTATCTACACGGCAAATAGCTGAAACTATGAATGCTACTGGCATGGCAGAAAATAAGCTTGCAGGGAAAAAAGGTGGCAGCATTGCCAAGAAAGCACGTTTAGAACTTGAAGATAAAACAGGTAAAAAAGTTATTACTACAGATAGTTTTTTACCAACACAAACAAATTCAAAAAAATTAGAAGGTAAATAATATATGGCGACTACTGAACAAAAAATTCAATGTCCTAGTTGCGGAGAATCAATTTCCATTGATGACGTATTAACACGCCAGATAGAGGAGAAAATCAAAAAAAGCCTTGAAGCTACTCAAAAAATAAAAGAACAAGAGCTAGCACATAAATCTGAAGAATTAAAAAAACAAGCAGCTGATATCGCAGAAAAAAATAAAAACATTGAATCAGTCATTGCCGAGCAAGTTTCAGACAAATTAAATGCTGAACGGATAAAAATATTCAAAGATGCAAGATCAGAAGCTGAAAAAGAACAAAACGCTAAAACAGCTTTATTAGAGGAACAATTGAAAAGTAAAGATGACAAATTACAACAAGCCACAAAAAATGAAATTGAACTTCGCAAAGAAAAAATCAAACTGGAAGAAGACAAACAAGCTTTCGAATTAGAGAAATTAAGACAATTAGAAGAAGCTAGAAAAACGATCACCGAGGAAGCTGCAAGAAAAGCAACAGAAGAACAGCAATATGTTGTTTCACAGCTAAAGAAACAATTAACAGATGCAATAAAAGCAAAAGATGATCTTGCTAGAAAACTGGAACAAGGCTCACAAAAAACACAAGGCGAGGTTTTAGAACTAGAGCTAGAAGAATTATTAAAAATAGAATTTCCTCATGATGAAATTGCACCCGTTCCCGTTGGGGTTAATGGTGTAGACATCGTACAAAAAGTTAGCGATCGCACCGGACGAACATGCGGCCAGATTGCATGGGAAACAAAGAAAACCAAATCATGGAATGAAAACTGGATACAGAAACTCAAAGACGATCAACGCGCAATTAAAGCAGACGTTGCCGTTATTGTATCCGCCATCCTCCCAGAAGATGTAAAAGGCTTTGTATACCGTGATGGAATTTGGATTTGTGATATTAAATTAATTATACCTTTAGCAATAGCTATCCGAATGAACCTAGAATCAATCACTCGTGAAAAAGCTATGTCAGTTGGTAAAAATGAGAAAATGGAAATACTTTATAGCTATCTTACTGGGGTTGAATTTAAGCAACGAGTAGAAGCAATCGTTGAGGCATTTACTAGCATGGATGCCAGCTTGAAAAAAGAAAGGATTGCCTATGAAAAAATTTGGGCTGAAAGAGAAAAGCAGATTAAGAAAGTAATTACTAATACCGTGGGGATGTATGGCGATTTGAGTGGGTTGGTTACTTTGCCGCAGATTAAAACATTAGAACTCCCCGACAACGAAAACTAAGAGAGAAAAAATAGAGTGAAATTACATAAACTAATAGTGAAAAATTTCAGAAGCATCAAGGGTGATAACAATGTTATATGCTTTGATAAATCGAATATTATATTTTTAATTGGTCAAAATAATGTTGGCAAATCTTCATTTCTACATGCTTATGACTTTTTTGTGAACTCAAAGCAATGCGCAACTGAAAAAGACTTCCATAATTATGACACTAGCACTCCAATAGAGATTGAAGCTTGGTTTACAAAAGAAATTGAAGATGAAAATGATTCGGATTTATCAGGCACCGGTAAAAGCAAAGAACCCGACTGGATAAATAAATGGGTAGATGCGAAAAATATTATAAAAATAAAAAAGGTCTGGGATACTGCTAACTCAAGCTTTAAAAAATACACTTTTTCTCCAAATAGTAACTCATGGGAGGAAAATGGTTTTGGTGGATTTCACACTAAGCTACAAAAATACTCTCCTAAGCCTATCTTTATAAACGCCATTGAAACACCAGAGTCATTTGAAAAAAAGATAAATGATTTAATAAATGATAAGTTTTTAAAAGAACTAGAGAAAAGTAACAAAGATGAATATGAAAAAATAACACAATCCATTATCGATCTTCAAAAAAAGATCACAAGTTCGTCTGAAGTAAACGAGTTTAATGAAAAAATAAACATAGAATTTCAGAAAGTTTTTTCCAATCTTACACTACAAATAAAAGCAAAGGATAATGACGGTGTAAACATTTTAAAAGCATTTGAAAAAAATCATTCGATAGGCATCCAGAAAGACGGCATTGAGAGGGATGAAAATTTCACGCAACATGGTCATGGCGTCATTAGACAAGCTCTCTTTAATTTTCTTAAATTCCTTGGCTCATTAGGGAATGATTCAACAACTTATTTAATATTATTTGAAGAACCAGAAATTTTTCTTCATCCCAAGGTAGCATTTAACCTTAGAAAAAGCCTTTATGAATTATCTAAAGATTCACAATATCAGATATTGTGCGCAACCCACTCCCCTTTAATGATTGACATATCCATGCCGCATTCTTCACTAATTAGAGTTATAAAAGATAAAAATGAAAACACTGAGGTCTTTCAGGTTAACGATGGTATTTTTCAAGGCAATGAAGAAAAAAAACAATTGGTGCAAATGATTAATAAATTTAACCCTCACATTTGTGAAGCATTTTATGCCGACAAAGTTTTACTTGTTGAGGGCGACACAGAGACTATTGTATACCGGGAAATTTTAAGTAATTTTTACCCGAACGAAGAGATTTTTGTTTTAAATACGGGATCAAAAACGAATATTCCATTTTTTCAAGAAATATTAACTCATTTTAAAATCGAGCATTATATTATTCATGACTCAGATACGGAAAAAAGAAAAGATGGAAATAACAATTCTGCTTGGGCATTAAATCAAACAATCTGGGAAAAAGTTGAAAAAGCAAATATTAAAAAATCAGGATTATCTAGGAGGTATCTACATATTGAAAATTTTGAATCAGCTAATAATTATCAACATAACCCAGACAAAGGGAAACCACTTTCAGCGTATGCGTTCGCCAAAACAATCGAAATAAATCAAGATATTCCCTGTTTAAACTGGTTAAGAGATATAACCGGAAATAAAGAAATTAATCATGATCAAAATTACCTGCTTGAGGCGATAAAAAAAGCATGAACAATACATGGCAAATAAAAAAACTTGCGGATATTTGCGAGGTTTTTACCGATGGTGACTGGATTGAAAAAAAAGATCAATCTTTCGATGGAATTCGGCTCATTCAGACCGGTAATATTGGTAACAGCGTCTTTAAAGAGAAAGGAGAAAAAGCTCGTTATATTTCAGAAGCAACATTTAAGAAATTGCGATGCACTGAAATCTTTCCAGATGACTGCTTAATCTCTCGTTTACCTGACCCGATTGGAAGATCATGCATCATCCCACATACAAAAGAACCTATGATCACTGCGGTTGACTGCACAATTCTACGTTTTCACAGACAAATTATTCTTCCTACATGGTTTATCTACTATACATTGTCCCAAGAATATCAAACTCAAATTAACAAGCAAATATCAGGAGCAACTCGTCAAAGAATCAGTAGACATAATTTAGGATTAATTGAAATTCCAGTGCCTAATATCACCGAGCAACGGCACATTCTCACCATCCTCGATATAGTTTTCTCAACCATAACTAAAGCGAAAGCTCATATAGAAAAAAACCTATTAAATACATGGAATGTCTTTGAATCAGAGCTTCAAAATACTTTTAAAAATACAAAAAATCAATGGCAAGAAAAAACATTAAAACAAATATCATCATCATTTGGCCGAGGAAAATCTAAACATCGTCCACGAAATGATAAAAAGCTTTATGGTGGAAATTATCCATTTATTCAAACAGGTGATATCAGAAATTCTAATCATTACATAAGCCAATATACACAAACATATAATGAAATAGGACTTGCCCAAAGTAAATTATGGCCTAAAGGTACAATTTGTATCACTATAGCAGCAAATATCGCCGAAACTGGAATTTTGGAATTTGATGCTTGCTTTCCTGATAGCGTTATTGGTCTTGTTGTAAATCCAGATATTGCTGAAACAGATTTTGTAGAATATTTACTACAATCATTTAAATCACAACTTCAGTCTAAAGGAAAAGGGAGTGCGCAGGATAATATTAACTTAGCAACGTTTGAGCATGAGCTATTCCCTATTCCATCAATTCCTGAACAACATCGTATAGTGAAAAAACTTAATCTACTAGCAGCTAAATCAAAAAAACTAGAGAGTATCTATCAACAAAAATTAACCTGCCTTGAAGAACTAAAAAAATCTATTCTACAAAAAGCATATAGTGGCAAACTTACAAGCGCAAATATCAATATAGACTCACAGGTGCAAGTATGAACGAAGCCGATACCCGAGCAGAACTGATTGAACCACAACTCAAGACAAGTGGCTGGGGTGATATTGAAGACTCGAAAATACTTCGCGAATATCATATCACAAAAGGTAAATTACAAACTGGTGGCGAGCGTTTAAAACCATTAATCGCTGATTATGTATTAGTATATCGTGGTCGAAAACTAGCTATCATCGAAGCAAAAAGTGATGAATTAGAAGTAGGCGAAGGTGTTGCACAAGCAAAAAACTATGCTGAAAAAATGCAAATAGAAACCACCTTCTCTAGTAATGGCAAAGCCATTTATCAAATCTGCATGAAAACAAGCACTGAAGGATTAGTTTCTACTTTCCCCACCCCTGACGAACTCTGGAACAAAACCTTTTCAACGCAAAATGAATGGCGCGAGAAATTTGATCAAATTCCATTCGAGAGTATCGGCGGCACAAAAGATATTCGCTATTATCAAGAAATTGCTGTCAATAACACTATGAATGCTATTGCTGAAGACAAACAGCGAATTTTGCTTACACTTGCCACGGGCACCGGTAAAACGTTCATCGCCTTCCAAATTGCATGGAAGCTCTTTCAATCACGTTGGAACTTGAAACGCGATGGGTCACGTCGACCACGAATATTGTTTTTAGCCGATAGAAATATCTTAGCTAACCAAGCATTTAATGATTTTCATGCATTCCCTGAAGATGCTTTAGTTCGTATAAATCCTAAAGAAATCAGCAAAAAAGGCAGCGTACCGACTAACGGAAGCATCTTCTTCACTATCTTTCAAACCTTCATGAGCGGAAAAAATAATCAACCTTATTTTGGCGAATACCCACCCGATTATTTTGATTTCATTATCATTGATGAGTGCCATCGCGGCGGCGCGAACGATGAGGGAAATTGGCGGAATATCTTGGAGTACTTCTCCCCTGCCGTGCAGCTTGGCTTAACTGCTACACCAAAACGTAAAGACAATGCTGACACATACAGATATTTTGGTGAACCCGTTTATATTTACTCACTCAAAGAAGGCATCAATGACGGTTTCCTCACGCCCTTCAAAGTCAAGCGAATACAAACCACACTTGATGATTACATTTACACTTCAGACGACCAAGTTATTGAAGGCGAAGTAGAAGAAGGAAAAATCTACGAAGAAGCAGATTTTAATAAAATCATTGAAATTAAAGAACGTGAAGCTAAGCGAGTTCGTATATTTCTCAATGAAATTAATCAAAACGAAAAAGCGATTGTTTTTTGCGCCACCCAAGATCACGCAGCTGCCGTTCGTGATTTAATAAATCAATTCAAAAAATCAAAAGAACCAAATTACTGTGTTCGTGTGACAGCAAATGACGGCGCACTAGGAGACCAGTACTTAAGTGATTTTCGTGATAATGAGAAAATTATCCCAACAATCCTAACAACCTCGCAGAAGCTTTCCACTGGCGTTGATGCACGAAATATCCGAAATATTATATTAATGCGACCAATCAATTCAATGATTGAATTTAAGCAAATTGTCGGTCGTGGCACCCGATTATTTGAGGGGAAAGAATATTTTACTATTTATGATTTTGTCGATGCCTATCATCATTTTTCAGATCCTGAATGGGACGGTGAACCCATTGAGGATGTTTCTGAAAAACGCTCTAAAACACCAAGTGTTAAAGAGCCATCCACGATATATACCACTGAAGAAACAGAACTACCTGACCGAAAGAAGAAAATCAAAATTAAATTACGCGATGGAAAAGACCGTGAAATTCAACACATGATTTCAACCTCTTTTTGGAGTGCAGATGGAAGACCCATTTCGGCAGAAGAGTTTTTGCAAAATTTATTCGGCAAACTTCCAGAATTCTTCAAAAATGAAGAAGAGCTTCGTAAAATATGGTCAAATCCAATTACTCGTAAAGCGTTTCTTGAAAAACTTGCCGATGCAGGCTATGGCAAAGATAAGTTAGCCACCTTACAAAAGTTGATTGATGCTGAAAAAAGTGACTTGTTTGACGTATTAGAATATATCTCATTTGGAATAGCACCCATCACCAGAGATATTCGTGTAGCAAAAGCTCAAGCCAGTATATTTTCAGCACTCGATGATAAGCAAAAGGAATTTCTTGAATTTGTTCTGTCTAAATACATTGAAATTGGCGTTGAAGAGCTTGAGCAAGAAAAATTACCCGCATTATTAGAATTAAAATATCAAACTATCAATGATGCTGCTGAATTACTTGGCGGCATCAATAAAATTCGCAATACATTTATTAATTTTCAAAAACATTTATATGAAAATAGACCAACATTTTAAAAATAAATCACGCCCATTATTGATAATCTGATATCCCTGATTAAGAGATAAATTTCAAATATTTCAATTAATCAAAACACTAATCAACAAATTAAATTCCCGCCGGTTTTTGGCAAGCAATCTGACCTGTCACTGGGCGTTAATAATACCTAAAAATGATTAGCGAGAGGTATATTCTCCATACACCACTTCATAACTCACTTCGATTGCATGATTAAAATACCGAATTAATTTACGCATTTTATCCGGGGTAAGCGGAATATATTTTTCATGAGCAGCGTTAGCACCTAATAATTTTAATATTTTTAAAAAAGCGTGGGCACTGGAATAAGTTTCCTTCATTATTTCAACGCGCAAGTTCAATTCAGGAAATTGTTCTCGTAATTTTGGCACAGAAGGAAAATGCACAGTCGCTATTGGATAATTAAAATGACGACACATATCACGCCATTCTACTAATGAGTTCTCTGTTAATATTGCAAATAACAAACGACCGCCCTTTTTTAATTTTTGTTTTATGTTCATTAAACTTTGTTCAAATTCTTTAAACCAATGAAATGTCATACTCGATGTAATTAAATCAAACGATGAAAATTTATCGAGTTGTTCCCCATCCATACAACCCCATTTAAGATTGGCAGATGCACTAACTTGCTGACGGCATTGTTCAATCATTAAAGGTGAAATATCTGTTAATAAAAAATCAGCTTTTGGAAAAGCTTTAATAAGATGCTGTGTGAATAAGCCCGTACCGCAGCCAATTTCGAGAATTTTTTCTGCGGTAATATTCGCTAATTGATAAGATAAATTTTTTGCTACTTTTGACTGCAAATGCGCAGCCTTGGTATATGTTTCTGAGCCTCGGTTAAAATTCGCAATAACCTGATATTTTCTAATCATTATCTACTACTCTAGAGATATATACACAAGGGGCTGTAATAACAGCCCCTTGTGTATTCTTTATTTCTTATCGGATACTTTCGTTATTCTATGCGCCTGCATGCCTTCACTTTGCGGTACGCCAACAAACTGCACTATATCACCCAGCTGCAATTGTTCAAAGCCAGGATAGCTAACATTTGTCGGACTGAAATAATATTCACTTCCCTCCGCGCCCTGAATAAAACCATAGCCCGAATCGAAAAAGATTTTTTTAATGAAACCATGCATTAATAATTCGTGCAGTTTAACATCGCCGCGACGCTTGCAGGCATAACTTTCCAGTTGCCGCTGCACTGCATGAAAGGCATCGCGAATGGCAATGTAAACATCTTCATCCAGTTTACGGTTCACAATAAGCTCTTTTCCGGGAACCGACAAATCAATATTCACGCTAAATAATTTTCCCTGGTGCTTATGTTTTTGTGGAATATGGATGACAATTTTGCAACTGTTGATGCGGTCATAATATTGGTCGAGCTTGTGGGCTTTCTTGCGCAAATGATCTTCTAAAGCAGGTGAACTGGGCATATCACGAACAGTAATTTGTACTGGCAGCATAAAAATAACCTCGCACTTTTCTAATTTATTAAATTTATTAAAAAAACTGGTACTTGCCTGCCTGATAAACTTGGAATTACAATGCTTGACACCTCCTAAAATCATGTGATTTATGTATATTATAGACACTTTTTAACTTTCCACACTTAATTTTACCATGACGAAACGCTTACATCTAGATATCATTGGAAAAGGCCATCCTCTCATCATGTTACATGGATGGGGTTGGAATTCGTGTATCTGGCAGCCTTTGGTTCCTAAGCTTATAGAAAATTTTCAACTTTTTTTAATTGATTTGCCGGGGTTTGGGGAAAGTCCTTTAGTAACAAAGGATTATAAAATTGACGACGTGGTAAAAGTTTTGCTGGAAATAACACCGAAAGAAGCAAGCTGGTTAGGATGGTCTTTGGGAGGGATGATTGCGTGGTATGTGGCTTTGCATTATCCAGAACGGGTGACTTCGTTAGTAACGGTTGCTTCTTCGCCAAAATTTATTAGTGAAGAAAATTGGCCGGGTGTTTCATTGGAAACTCTGGAAAAATTTTCTCATTTAATCACAGAAAATTATCAAAAAACTTTGCTGGAATTTTTAGAATTGCAATTGCGTGGAACGCCTAAAAATAGAGAGTTACTTGAAAGTTTGAAAGAAATAATTTTAAGATCACCTGTGAGTATCGCGGCATTGTCAGGAGGATTGAAATTATTACAGGAATTGGATTTACGCGGAAAATTATTTGAGCTGCAATGTCCCAGTTTACATTTGTTTGGAAGTCACGATACCTTGGTGCCAGCAAGTGTCATTGAAAAAATTGAAGGCAGATTACCGAAAGGAAAATGCGGGGTCATCAAGCGAGCAGGACATATGCCGTTTTTGTCGCATGAGGAAGTTTTTTTGAAATGGGTGGAGGAATTCTTGTAAATTCTTTTTTATACCTCTTTCTCCAGCGGCTCAAAATATTTTTTTACCAGAGCAGTCGTCACATCTTTTAATTTCGCCGGTTCCCATTTCGGCATTTGATCCTTATCAACCAACACCGCGCGTACCCCTTCAAAAAAATCATGCCCTTGCAAAAACCGGCTCGTTAAACGAAACTCAACTTGCATCGCTTCATTAAAATCCAATTGCGCAGCTGCATGCAATGCGTGCAAAGTAACTTTCAAGCTCGTCGGAGATTTTGTTCTAAGCACTGCGGAAACCTCTTGACACCATCTATCTGGATAGTGATCCAACGCATCAAGAATTTTTTCAATCGTTTTTTCGCTGAAACATTTTTCAATCATTTCATATCGCTGGATCAAACTGGAATTTTGCATTGGAACAGAAAATTTTTTGATAACTTGTGTCACTGATTCACGCGCATCACTTTCAAACGGCTCATCCGCCAATGCATAAATTAATTCAGGAAATTGCTCTAGCTTAACTGAAAAATCAATTAATCCCGCAGCTGCGCAGTCACTTAACGAAATTCGCGCCCCGCTCAATCCGAGATAATATCCCATTTTATGCGGCAATCTCGGCAAAATATAAGTCATGCCGACATCTGGATAAAACCCAATGCCTGTTTCCGGCATCGCAAACAACAAAGCGTCCGTTGCAATACGATGCGAAGCATGCACAGAAATTCCTACCCCGCCGCCCATCGTAATTCCATTCATCAATGCAATATAAGGTTTTGAGTAATGATGAATACGGCGATTCATGCGATATTCATCACGGAAAAAATCAGAAAGTTTCGGATCATTCGCCAATTTTCGATCATACACTGATCGCACATCACCGCCCGCACAAAATGCCCGGCCCAAGTCTGCCCGAATCACTACAGCTTTAATATGATTTGCTATTTCCCATTCAGCCAATTGCTCATCAATCGCATTAATCATGGCTTGATTGAGTGCATTCAGTGCCGACTGCCGCGTCAGTGTAATTAATCCCAGATTACCATTGCGTCCTGAAATTTCTTCGAATTCAATTTCTGACATTTTATTCCCCAGTAAACACCGCTTTGCGTTTTTCAATGAAAGCATTTACGCCTTCTTTTTTATCGTTTGTGGCGCAGCATAAACCAAAATGTACGGCTTCCAATGCAAAAGCATCATCCAGCGATAAATCATATCCATGGTCAATGACACTCATGACACTGCGTAAAGCAATTGGGCCCATGTGAATAAGTCCTGTCAAAATCGTTTCTGCACGAGGCAATAATTCTTCGGGTGAAACAATTTCATTGACTAAGCCCCAGGCCAAGGCCTGCTCTGCTGTAATTGTTTTGCCGGTTAAACATAAGTCTAAAGCACGACCTTTACCGACTAAGCGCGCGAGCCGCTGCGTTCCACCAAACCCGGGAACCACGCCTAATTTGACTTCCGGCTGGCCAAAGATTGCATTAAATGAGGCAATGCGCAATGTCGCAGCCATCGCTAATTCGCACCCGCCACCTAATGCAAAACCATTCACCGCAGCCAGTGAAGGTTTGCCCAATTGTTCAAGCAAACGAAATATACTTTGCCCGCGCTCCGCAAAAGCCAAACCGGTTTGTCCATTCAGTGCCAGAAGCTGCTTGATATCTGCGCCTGCAGAAAATGCTTTTCCTTTGCCAGTGATTAATAATGCTTTCACGGCGTGATCATTTTTGGCCTGAATAAACGCTTGATAAAACTGTTCCATTAATTCGGCGTTCAATGCATTAAGCGCATCGGGTCGATTCAAGGTGAGTTGTAAAATGCCCGAATCATGTCGTGTGATATTTAAAATAGCATTATCCATAATAAAATTATCCAATAACCTGATGATAAAAAAGTTAAATTATTTAACTTGAACATTTTTTCCTCAACAGTATTGTTTAGGTTTATACTGTAAGCATAAGAGGATAGTTGCAAACCAGAACAGTGTAAATAGCTATCCCGGCAAGGATTGCACTCCATGAAACAAAAAAATAACGGAGGGCAATATGTTTGCTGTTATTCCTGCTGTATTTTTAGTTTTTCTTCTATTGGTTTTTGAAAATACCATAGCTGTGCCTATCAGCCATTTACTCTGTCATGATAATACCCGTTTTTATTGTTATACCGTCAAAAAAGGCGACGACTGGAAAACATTATTTCCAAATCAGGAAAAAAGAGATTTGGTGATGCGCCTTAACCGCATCAATATTTCTTTGTATAAGGGAATGAAAATTGTTATCCCAAAAAATTTAGAAACAGCAACAAGTTTCGATTATGCTCCTCTCCCTAAAAATATTTCTCCTCCCGGTGAAAAGATAATTTATGTTTCGATCAACCCACAAATTTTAGCGTGGGGTGCTTATAATGCGGATGGAGTGTTACAAGCTTGGGGACCGGTTTCGGGAGGAAAAGGCTGGTGTCCTGATCTCAATCGGGGCTGTCATACTGCCATTGGAAAATTTGCAGTATATCAAAAAATGGGCGCGGGTTGTGTTTCCAGTAAATTTCCTGTAGGCCGAGGCGGTGCGCCCATGCCTTATTGTATGTTTTTTCATGGAGGATTCGCACTGCATGGGTCTTATGAGGTGCCAGGTTACAATGCAAGTCACGGCTGCGTAAGGCTTTTTATTCCAGATGCAAAATGGTTGAACCTGGAATTTGTGGGTGATGACAATGTGCCTGTGATCATCACTAATCAAACATGATTCATGATTATCTTTTGATTTGCGCCAACTCCGTCACTGGATACTCTTCCGATCGTTTTTTTTGAAGTTTGGTTTTACGGCATTCAGAAGAATATTGTGCTTCTTCAGCAGTAACCGGCACCATTTCTTTACCATCCAGATCAATACGCATCGAACCTTCGATCATGCTTTTGTGATAAGCAATGGAATTGACATAATAAGCCAGGCTATTGACCATACACGCTTTATCACCAATAACAATATCTTCGCGACCGCTTAAATGCTTCACCAAATCTTGTTTGATGCCCACTTTTAATGGACGAATTTCTTTAAATTCTTTAAAACAATTCGGAAAATGTGCTTTTAATAGCTCAACCCCATATTGTGCATGCTCAAGCCACGCTGGTCTTTGCTTTATTTTCTCCCCATTTCCTTGCGGAGAACGACGTATCTTTTTATTATTTTTTTTGGGTTGCGGTTCATGGGATGATGGGCTCCCAAGAGATAACGCTTTTAATTGTTCTTTTAAACTCAAATTACTCATGTGTAATAACTCCTATGGAGAGCATAGAATGAAATATAGGGGATAATTAGAAAAAGTATGGGCTTATTCATATGACAAGAGAGGTTTGATCCATATTCGCGACTCGTAAAAACGTGGTTGTAATTGCTCTACTTTAATAACTTCTCAGCCTGAAATCAACCATATATTTTTTTGACTTCCCCTTACAAAGAATGGTAAATTTTAGAGTCTTTAATTTTCCCTACACAAAAAGGATTGCTTCTATGTCACCAAAGAAAATTGCCAAGCGCGCAAAAATGAAAACCCCCGCTGCAAAACGTTCCATGCAAAATAATATTTTATCTCTGGCAGAGAAAGTTGAAAAAGAGTTTCGGCAGCTTCCTTCCAGATTAGCAAAATTATACCGACAGGAATTAATGGCACAAAAAGCTCAGGAATCCAAGTTTAAAAATGAGTTGAAGAAAGCGCAGATTTCACAAAACGCAGCTCAAGCCAAACAAGAAAATTTATTGAAATTAAATCCAACAAAGTCCAACAAAAAACAACTGGCTGCGGCTAAAAAATCAAATGAACAAGCGAACAAAAACATTAAAATGCTCACTGCAAAATTGGATCAGATAACAAAGCAAGCCAACATGCTCCTCGCTAAACAAACTAAATATCTCACTCTTAACAAAGAGTTAGCTAAACTTGAAAAAGAGCTGACTGTTAAAGCTCTGACAACACTTAATAAAAAGCCTCTGAAAAAAACCAAATCCAATATGACTAAAAAAGCGCAGCCCCCGATGGATGAATCTATGACGGAAGATATGCCTTTTACGATTTCTTCAAACAATGAAACAGCAGAAATGTAAAAAGGCTCGGACCTCTACTTAGATAGGAAAGTCAGTAAATGGAGTTTAATTATTATGGCTGAAAAAATTGTAATATCGGAAAATTTAGATAACCTCACATTGCGGCAAGCAGTTAAAGATACATTAAAAAACTATTTCACTAATATTGGCAGCGAACAACCGGTGGATTTTTATTCGATCTTATTAGAAGAAATTGAACGTCCTTTGCTTGAAGTATTGATTAATCATACTCATTATAATCAAGTAAGAATGGCGCAAATATTGGGAATTTCTCGTGGAACGCTGCGTAAGAAGTTAAAGCAGTATGGGATGCTGGATTAAATCGTAAGTATTCGGTGACATCGCGCGGTTCTTTATTATAATTTTGACCGATTGCGCTCAGCGATAGACGGTGGGCACGGCAAAAAGCATGCCTTTGCCCACCCTACACTCTAATTAATTTTTTATACCTCCTTCCCCTATCCCCTTCCTCCAAGAAAAACACTTGGAGGAAGGGGGACGTTCTAATTTAGCGCATCTATATCGGAGCGTCCCCCTTCCTCTAAACGCGCTTTTCGTTTGGAGGAAGGGGATAGGGGAAGGAGGTATAAAAAATTAATAGCCCCTTACGAAGTAAATCTTTAGGATTTATGCTCAGTCAGAATAATGAGTTGCTGGCGCGAAGTATAAAAACAGAGCAGGAAAAGTTGAAGAGCCATGTATGCTCAAGTGGAGGTCTTGGTGACGTTTTAGGCTTCCTGACGCATCAGGCATGCACACCACATCAATACCGCTGACTTCCTATTAGTGTAACGTTGGGCTTCGCTTATTTCCTGCTCCTTAATTTCATTATAATAAAACTTGATATTTTTACAAATAAAAATCAAAAAAATAGTTATTGACTTTTATTTGCCGCCTTTGTCCGGTTTTTTGCTCTCTCGAAAAAAGATATACTTGCAGATTTATTCTAAAGAAAAAATAACATGCCTATCGTATTTGATCAAATTAATCAATATTTTGATACCCCTGAAACAGGCGAAAAATTCGTACAAAAAATTAATACTATTTTATCAACACATTCCGCTGAATCGGCCTGGCAAAAAATTTCAAAAAAAATTTTAACACCAGAGTTGCCCTTCGAATTACATCGTTTTTTATTTTCTGTTTGTTATCCTGATTGGCGAGAATCTCCTCATCAGGCAGCTGCGTGGATCGCTGATAAAGAAACCATAAAATTATCTAATCTGGCAAAATGCATGCAAGAAACAGGGAATTTATCGGTAAAAAAATTTCATGAATGGTCGATAAAAAATCGCGATGATTTTTGGAGACTGATGATCACAAATCTCGGGATAAAATTTTCTGTAAAACCTTCTGAAATTTATGATTTAAGCAGCGGAATTGAAAATCCGCAATGGCTCGTCAACGCCAAATTTAATATTATTGATAGCTGTTTTAAAGCAGACCCCGATAAAACTTCCATCATTCAGCAAAAAAAACAGGGTGTTCTGCAACGATTTAGTTATGGCGAGCTGGATAAGCTTTCCAATCAAGTCGCCAATAGTTTAATAAAAAAAGGATTTATACCTGGAGATGCATTAGCGATTGACATGACAATGAATTTTTATGCGATCGCGATTTATCTTGGAATTATTAAAATGGGCGGCGTAGTTGTTTCCATTGCAGATAGTTTTTCATCTAAAGAAATTGCTTCACGTTTGAGAATTGCAAATGCAAAGGGTATTTTTACTCAAGATGTTATTTTACGTGATGAAAAAATTATTTCTTTATATGAAAAAGTCGCAGAAGCCAATCCGCCGTTAGTGATTGTTCTTTCTTCTGAGAACAAATTGAAAAATTCTTTACGTCCTGAAGATTCAACATGGGAAGACTTTTTAGTTAAGAATGAAAATTTTCATTCCTACGCTTGCGATCCACAGACTGCATGCAATATTTTATTTTCTTCCGGCACAACGGATAATCCAAAAGCGATTCCCTGGACACACACTACAGCTATCAAAGCTGGCGTTGATGCTTATCTTCATCAAGATATTCATGAAAAAGATATTTTAGCCTGGCCGACAAATTTAGGCTGGATGATGGGACCATGGCTTATTTTTGCGGGATTATTGAATAATGCAACGATTGCATTATATGAAGATGTTCCGCGCGATCGTGATTTTGGTAAATTTATTCAGGACGCGGGCGTAACGATGTTAGGCGTTGTTCCAACACTTGTCGCATCATGGCGCCAGACTCATTGTATGCAAAAATTAGATTGGTCAAAGATAAAATGTTTCAGCTCAACAGGAGAATGTTCTAATCCAGAAGATATGTTGTATTTAATGTCGCTCGCAAGTTATAAACCCATTATCGAATATTGCGGCGGTACGGAAATTGGCGGCGCTTATCTCACGAGTACACTGCTTGAAAACAATTATCCTTCTGTTTTTACGACACCTGCAATGGGACTGGATTTTGTATTACTGGATGAAGAAGGAAAGCTTACTGATAATGGTGAAGTTGCTTTGCTGCCACCTTCGATTGGTTTATCTCTTAGTTTGTTGAATGCTGATCATCATGAAATTTATTTTGCAAATATGCCTCGAATGCCTGATGGAAAAATTTTACGACGTCACGGTGATCAGGCTATACGTCTTTCGCCAGAACGTTACTGTGTGCTAGGACGGGTAGATGATACGATGAATTTGGGGGGAATCAAAGTCAGTTCTGCAGAAATTGAACGCGCACTGGCAAACACAGAAAATATTATAGAAACAGCAGCTGTTGCTGTGACACTAGATCATTATGGTCCAAGCTGTTTAGTTATTTTCGCCGCGACACGAGAAAATCTTGATAAAAATGTTATAAAAAAAATGATGCAAAAAAAAATTAATCAGAATTTAAATCCGCTTTTTAAAATTCATGATGTGGTGTTGGTGAAAGAGTTGCCGAAAACAGCTTCAAATAAAATTATGCGGAGAATATTGCGCAAAGAGTATTAATACTGAATAACCGGATTTTTTAAAAACTGTGAAATTGTATAAAAATCTTTTGGCGGGCATACATAATATCCCTGAATTTCAGTGCATTTTTCTTTTAATAAAAATTCATATTGCGTTTTTGTTTCAACTCCCTCTGCAACAGTTTGAATACCCAATTTGTTTGACATCGCAATAATTGCACTAACGACTACCGTACTCGCAGAATCGATCGTCAATGTTTGAATAAATTTCCTGTCAATTTTAATTTTATCAATCGAAAAACGGCGTAAATAATCTAATGATGAATAACCCGTCCCAAAATCGTCAATTGCAATACTAATATTTTTTTTCTTCAGCAATTGTAATGTATGAAAAATATATTCAGGATCCTGGATAATTAATCCTTCAGTAATTTCAAGTTCAAGACATTCCGGCGGAAATTCAGTCTCATTTAACATTCTGGTTAAATTTTCGATAAAATTAGATTGTTTAAATTGACGCCCAGATAAATTAACGGATAAGGTCAATGAAAATCCTTCCTGACGCCATTTTTTAACTTGTATACAAGCTGTTTTAAAAACCCATTCGTTTAACGCGATAATCAATCCTGTATCTTCGGCTAAATGTATAATTTCCATAGTGGGAATATTGCTGTATGCTGGATTCGGCCAGCGCAGTAACGCTTCAACACCAGAAATGGATTGATCATGTAAATTTAATTTTGGCTGAAAAAATAATACAAATTCATTTTTTGCCATCGCTTGCACAAGTGCATTTTGGCGTGACATTTTTTGTTGAGCTTTTGTTGTCATTTCAAGCGTACAAAATTGATAATTATTTCGTCCTAATTCTTTTGCCCGATATAATGCAAGATCAGCATTTTTCATCAGTGTTTGTACATCTCTACCATCATAGGGATAAACACTTATCCCAAGGCTGGTTGTGACATAAATTTCATGCCCTTTTAGCGTAATGGGCTGCATCAAATGCGCCAGAATTTTTTGCACAATATTACTGATTTTTTCTACTTCGTTCAATTCATTAAATATTAAAACAAATTCGTCGCCTCCAATGCGAGAAACAACATCACTGGTTCGTATATTATTTTTTAATCGCTGCCCGACAATTTGTAACAACAAATCTCCTGCATCATGTCCGATTGTGTCATTAACATTTTTGAAATGGTCCAGATCTAAAAAAATCAAAGCAAACCCATGTTTATGACGCAGAGAATTTTTCAAAATTTCCCGCATTCTTTGTTCAAGATGATTTCGATTAAAAAGTCCAGTCAAACTATCGTGATACGCCAAATGACGCAACTGCTCTTCCGCTCTTTTTACAACATTAATATTTTGTAAAATTAATCCCATGCTAAGAGTTGCATTATCACATGCAACGCGTAATTTATTTTCACTTTCTTTCAACAGTAAATTGGCATTTAACAAGTTTTTTTCTGAATGAATTAATCGTCGAATAAATGGAACCAATAACCCCAGTAAGATGCTCATGCCAAAGATAATAATCATCAACATCGCTAATGCTAAAGTGAGAGAGTGACTGTGCGCATACCACCCTATCACTGCACACAATCCAATGCTGGCTAGAACTATCGCTATGATGCGTATTAAAGTTCCTTTCATAAGCTCCCCATAAAAATTTGTCTTTACCATCATTATATCAATAATCCTAATTGCCGAATTTAATTTTAAATATGGTATAATCTTATAACAAAGTGGAGATTTATTTATGATACGCAAATTAACTTCTCTTTTTTTTACAATAGCTGCGTTTTTAATCGCATCCGTTTGTTTTGCTAAGAATATTAATCTTTATGAAGAACCCAAAACAGATGCAAAAATTGTAGGAACCATCGATCCTTCGACCGGTATTATTCCTATCTTCACACCTCAAGAAGGCGGTTGGGTCAAAGTAGGCAATCCGAATAATGGAAATGTTGGCTGGGTAAAATCTGAAGATCTTGCGAAATCTAGCACCACGCCAACGGGTTTTAGTTTTTCACAAAAAATTGAAAGCACTGGAAAAGGTCCTGAAACTTATGTGTTTAAATTAGGAATTCCGACTTCTCTTTCAAAAGAACAATCAGAAGCTTTGTATAAACAAATTCAGAAACAACAGGCCGCCATTCAGCAAGGCATTCAAAAAATTATTCAAAATACATTTACTAATTTTAATAAACCCGGTTCGGCCGGTATGGAAGAAATCCCGATTATTATGCCTGTTGTTGTCGTGCCGTCACCGGCTCCTGCTAAAACAAATACGAATGCTGTTCCGCCTGCTAACCCAAAATAGTTTGAAGCCGATATAAAATTATCAATATCCCTTCGCATGCGCCTCAAACTCTCCCACATATTCAGGAGCTCTTCGCACACCTGTCTTCAATGAACCATCTGAAAACAAATCTATCCAGCGATATCCCGGCGCCAATTTTTCCAATGCAAAATCATCACTTTTTCTTTTAAACTGAATACAAGTCGATGGTGCTGAAAAATATTGAATACCATTTTTTTTCCCTTCATGTTCCTGGTGAATATGACCAAATAAAATAGTATTTACGCTAGGAAAATGGCTAAGCGCCGACCATAACTCATTCGCATTAGTTAATCCTAATTTATCTAACCACGCACTTTGCACAGGAACAGGATGATGATGAAAAACAACAATCGCATGATGCTCTGGGTACATTTGCAAACAATGTTCCATAAAACTAAGTTGTGTTCGTTCGAGATAACCTTCAACTGCGCCAATTTTTTGTGAATTCAATAAAATGATGTGCCAATCCTTTAAAACAATATGTCGATGATGCGTTACATTTTCCAAAGGATAAATTTTAGTATAGTTTTCTGGATTATCATGATTGCCCGCAACATAATAAACCGGCACTGCAAATTCTTTTAATTTTTCTGCAATCCTGATATACGATTCGCTCGAACCATCTTGAGAAAGATCACCGCTTAAAATAATTAAATCCGGGTTTTGATCGGACCTGAGTAATTCAAGCGTAGCATCAAAACTCTCATTGGTTTTAACGCCAAGCAATGCTTGTTCCAGCTTTCCAAATAAATGCGTATCGCTAATTTGTATGATTCTGAATGGCTTGCCAGTCATCAGGCCGCTCCTTTTGATTCTATTATCCTTCATTATAGCTTCTAATATCATAATAAATATTAAAAATTTTTATTGCTACAGAGAGTAAACGCTTCCTGATATAATTGATATAATACTGTTAGCGAAGAATAAAAAATTTTTTCCGGTAAATAAATTTCTTAAACATGCTTGATTTTTATGCCAAAGCAAGTTTATAAATCATATTAAAACCTACTGAATGAGGATAGCTTTGTGAAATCAGAAAGAAAAGTACTTATTGAGCAGCATAAACGATTTTCCCAATCTGCATTATGGCGTCTGCAACGCGAATATTTTGACAAGGAAGGCATCAATGCCTGGGTCAATCAAGTCCCCTTCTATATCACGAGCAATCCGTTTATTGCGAATTGTTATGCTCATTTGGTTTTAGGTTTTATGCGTGACTGGATTAATAAAAATCCTGATTCGATTAAAAATCCTTTTTATATCATGGAATTAGGAACAGGTTCCGGCCGTTTTAGCTACTATTTTGTAAAAACTTTGAAAAAAATCCTGGAAGACATTGGGATGAATGAAGTGAAATTTTGCTATGTCATGAGCGATTTCACAAAACATAATATGCAATATTGGGAAGCGCATCCTTCTTTAAAACCCTTTGTTGAAACTGGATTGATTGATTTTGCCATGTACGACATGGAAGCTGAACGCCCAATCACTTTGGTCAAGCAAAATATCCGCTTGAATCCTGAAGTATTAGCAAATCCTCTGACTGTTTTTGCTAACTATATTTTTGATACGATCTCACATGATTCTTT
Source organism: Gammaproteobacteria bacterium (assembly GCA_035478255.1). GTDB lineage: Bacteria > Pseudomonadota > Gammaproteobacteria > DSM-16500 > DSM-16500 > DATIJJ01. Next base: position 13,681 of record DATIJV010000117.1, on the reverse strand, counting down.
TGCGGTCCATGAAGGCAAACTTTATGAATTATTGCTAAGTCTTTCGACTGATGAAAAAAATATGGAAAATAACCGGCCGATTGACATGGAAAAAATTGCTGTTGATTACAGTGTGCATGAAATTAAAAATGCATATTATGGTGATCCGCACTTGGATAGTATTTTAGAGCTTTATAAAAAATCGTTGACTGAAACCAGCTTTCTTTTTCCAGCGGGTTCATTTCATGCCATTAAATTCTTGAAAAAATTATCAAACAATAAATTATTTATTGTATCGACAGATAAAGGTTATAGCACTGTAGAATCCCTAGATCATCTTGGCCATCCATCCATCTCATTCCATGGCAGTTTTTCAATGATGGTAAATTTCCATGCGATTGGCGAATATTTTAAAAATAGCGGCGGTGATTCATTTTTACAGACTTCGCGCAAAGGGATCAAAACATCTGTATTTTCGAGTGGATTTCACTTTTCTGATATGCCAGAAACACGGGTAGCGATTGAGGATTGGGTAGAAGGTTTTAGTCCGAGTGATTACTTCACGCTGCATCGCCGCATGAGTGATTCATTCCAGGAATGTGCTTTGGAAACAATCGCCTCTCATATGCAGTTGGCGCTTTGGGACCCGCATATTTATTTGAAATTAACCAATCGTGTGACATCACTGATTAATGAATCCGATAGTGACACGATTAACTTTATGGCTACTAACATGCCTAAAATGGCTGAAAATTATTATCATATGCCAAAAACAGAATGTATTCTGTTTGAAATCGGGGTATTTTTCCATGCTATCAAGCGATATCCTGATGCAGAAAAATATTACAAACTGGCACAACCCTATGTCGGCGAACAGTTTGGTCTTTATTACAATCTGGCTCTTTGCCAACATCATAATGGGGACAATGAATCTGCATTGAAAAATTTCAAACATGCGCTTTCGTTGGATAATAATTCCAAAGAAACGGAAGAATGGATTTCTTATCTTGAAAAACCATCCTCTGAGAAACCTGCAAATCTGGAATAACTGCAAAATCCGAGCGGGCATATATAGGTAGTCGCTTATTTCTGCCTCCTTGGCGCGCTCAGGTTGCGTTTAGATTTGAGCGCTTAAACTTCAAAAAATAGGAAGACTGAATTATGAAGGATGAACATCAAAATACCCATGGTAAATTTAAGGTCAGTATTATTGAGGATAATGAAATCCATAGAGAATGGTTAAAAACAGAATTATCAGATGAAAAAAAAATAAAAGTAATCAGCTCTGATCGATTTGGCCGAGATGGGATGGAATCAGCTCGGCATTATAAGCCAAATATAGTATTACTGGATTTTCAATTAGAAGACATGACAGGTCTTGAAGTGGCAAAACGAATAAAAACCCATAATGCTGAAATTAAAATTTTTGCATTAACTGCACACACAGAAATTTCAATAATAGAAAGAATTATTAGCAATAAAAATATAGATGCACTAGCAATTAAAGGATCGCGTTACTTCGAAACTAACTTTATATCAGCCATTATTCATGTAATTGAAGGTGGAACTTATCTTGATCCGTCGCTTTTGACAAATTTACGTGAATCAATAAATTCTAATTTGAATAAATTGACTGACAGAGAATTTGAAATATTCATTCAATCAAATGCAGGCAAGACAGATGAGAAAATTGCGGAAGATTTGTGTATTGAATTGTCTCATGTTAGAAATTTGAAATCGCGTATAGCAAAAAAAATTAAAGATGCCAACATAGATAATCTTATATCGAAACTAATTAACAACTCTCTCCCTGACCCATTTTGTGAGGAACTATACTTCGCGCGGCCATAAATTGCAGTTTTTGACATCTGATCTATAGATAATCTTGCCTGCTAAAAAATGCGAGCATAGTTATTCATATGTAAGCATTTTTTAGCAGGCAATCTGACCTAATCTTTGCGCCAAAAATCGCAATTTATGGCTACGCGAAGTATATATATGAAAATAAAATTAATAAATAAAAAAATATTATTATGTTTATTATTGTTATCTACCCTTAATTTAATCGCATTTTTTGGGAGTATCCTAATGTTTTCAAAAACACAACAAGAAACTAGTAATTTTACAGAATCAAAAGAAAGAAAAAAAGTAAAAAAATATTATGATTTAAGTGCTAGTATATCCGAAAAATTAGTTACATTTCCTGGCGATCCACAATATAAAATTGAAAATATTAGATCTTTAGAGAAAGGGTCAAAATTTCATTTAAGCAAGATTCATTTAGGAAACCATACTGGCACTCATATTGATTATCCATCACATGTGATTAAAAATGGCAAAAACAGCAATGATTTTCCAATTGAAAGCTTAATTGGTCATGGATTAATTGTTGAGGTCCCTAGTACTGAATCGTCTATTACAAAAGAGTTTATTAAAAAACAAGCAATTTTAGAAAATGATTTTGTTTTTTTTAAAACTTCAAACTCCAGGCTTTCAAAAACTGCTAATTTTACGGATAATTATGTTTATATTGAGCCAGAAGCTGCGGAAGAGCTTTTAAAGAAGAGAGTAAAAATTGTCGGAATTGATTATATCAGCGTGGATAAATACGAATCTGAGGATTTGCCAGTTCACAAAGCATTGTTGTCAAATAATGTTCTGATTGTTGAAGGACTAGAGCTCAATAATGTACCTTCTGGACGATGCAAAATTTATATCATGCCGATAAAAATTAACAAAATGGACGGGCTACCAGCGCGTGTAATGGCAAAAATATGATAACCTTTATTCCAAAAAATAAGTTTTCAGTTTTTAATCCTGTAATAATGGCGATGATAGGATGGGTAATATTCTTTTCGCTTTATTCTATTTTAAAGAATATTTCATGGACAGAACGTTATTCCGCATATTTTCCTTTAATAGGAGAAACTGGATTAGATGCGGTTGCTGTCATATTAACTTTTAAGTTATGGAAAAAAAATACGCATATTCCACATAAAAAATTATTTTTAATTTTGTCAATTTCTTTTGTTGCTTCTTTCATGGCAGATTTAATTTATAACGTTGTTCTTAATTTATTTAATTTTAAATATGAAAACATGATCATAGTAACATTATTTGATACTCCATTCGCATTGTTTTTGTTACTACAACTAATTGTGTGGGCTAATTTAATCCTGTTAAATAAAAATGTTTTATCCAATGGAAAAAATACATTCTATATCCCAAATGTCATCCTATCTGTATTGATGTTTATCATGTTTATGTTTGGGATATCCTGGAAAATTAATTATTTTTCTGCAATTGGATTGTTTCAATCAATCGATACTATTCTTGAGGTAAGCGGTTTTGCATTAGCAACAATTTGTTTGGCACGAGCAAAAAATCAACTAATAAAGTTTCTTACGATTGGATATTTAATCATTGTTTCGTCTGATTTCATCATACGATATTATGTAGTCTCTGGGTCAATACCTTATTTAAGTCCATTTGAATCAACATGGGTATTAGGATTTTTAATAATTTGTGTTGGCTGTTATCTAAGTTTAAAAGAAAAAAATAATGAAGATTTTCGTCTGTTGCCTGTTAACAGCCTTCAGTCTCAAATTACAATATGGTCTCTCATATTATGGCTAGGATCAGTGCTTTTATTTATTGGATCAAATTATTTATTTTCAGAACATTATGGTTATAAACAAATTACTCCAGGATTTTTATCTATTCTCGTCCCATTTTCTGTATTATCTATTATTGGTAGTAGTTATTTATCTACAAAAATTTCATCTACTCTTTATCGACTAGAGAATATTATTAATGAGTTTATTGAGACTGATAGTGTGAATATTTCTGGGCTAAAGAAACAAATTGAAATTATAAACCATAAAAACCCTACAAAAGAAAAAAGTAAAAAATTTGAGATATATGAGGTAGAAAAATTGAGTCAATTCATCATGAAATCGATAAATGAGTTGCAATCAACCATGAGAATAAAATCAGAATTTCTTATGAACATGTCTCATGATTTCAGGACACCTGCAAGCGGCATTTATCATATGTCTCGATCAATTTATAAAAAAATGAATGATTCTGAATTAAAAAGATTACAAAAATTAATTGTTGATTCATCCGAACAATTAATGGTTTTTCTTGATGATGTATTAAATTATTCCAAGCTGGATAGTAATAAATATGAATTAAATATTAAAAATATTAATATTACTGATATCATTAAAGAAGTCATTTTATTTGTTTCTGCTAAAGCAAAAGAAAAAATGTTAAATATTGATTATCACTACCCGGATTTACCAATTAATTATAATGGCGATAGATTAATGATTCATAGAATCATTCTTAATATTGTATCTAACGCAATTAAATTCACTGATTCGGGAAGTGTAACCATTTTTGCTAGTGTAGAAGAACTTGCACAAAAAAAATGGGTGATGATAAAGGTTAAAGACTCAGGTATAGGTATAGATGAAGCTCACCACAAATTCATATTTGAGCCATTTTCACGTGTCGAATCCCCCGAAACAGCAAAATATCCAGGAATAGGACTTGGTTTAAGTCATGTTCTTTTGATCTTGAAAAAATTAGGGGGGCAGATAACGATTGAAAGTACTATAAATAATGGGTCAACATTTAATGTATTACTTCCTATTGAATCATAAAATGTTGAAAACAATTATCTGGTAGTTTATCTATGAACTGTAACCACCAGATCACATTTAATCAATTCAATTAAACAACAGCAAGCAGCTCTTGTTTGATCTTGTTTGCTATTTTTTGATATAAACTAGGTCTAACCATTCGATGCAATTCAATAATTTTTCTCGATAATAAAAAAGTTGGATTATCATTACATCCACTAGCTAAATCATAAATAACATCTTCTGGAGCATCAGCATAAAGTGCGATCCCTGCGGTAGTGTATTCTTTTGTAAATAGAATATCGTTAACAATAAAATGAATTAATTTGGATTCCAACATGATTCTTTCCTTAGTTAATTTTATTACTTGAAAATAATTTGCATTTTCCACCCTTATGATTTCCTTTATTTCTTCAAATAGGCGCGTAAATAACTCTGCTTCCAGAAGCAAAAGCTCTTCTTTGAAAAATCGCTGAGGATCAATACCTAACAACAAGTATAAAGGCTGTACTGCTGACATATATATTCTCCACATTAAATAATAAACATCCCTTATGTCCGCCACCTATTTTATACTTATAATGAAAGTTGTCATTCATCAGTTTGAAAATAAAAAAACATATTAAAATCATAATGTTGTACAAAAAAATCATCGATTTTTATAAAATTTGGTCGATTGATGAAGCGCCATTAGACAAAGCCTCAAATATGGGAATGCCGCAGGATTTTATATCGGATATTTCATCGGCCTCAGAAAAAGCTTAAAAGCCACGTGATGACAAGGCGCGAGTCAAAAATGTTGTAAGTATTCGGTGAGGGCATATAATTTTAAAGTGTAGGGTGGGCGCTTTTCAGCCGTGCCCACCATCTATACTGCGCTTTAAAATGTTTTTTGCATAAATGGGTGGTGGGCACGGCTGAAAAGCGCCCACCCTACCTTACTCATCAAGCACATCTATACTTCTCACCGAATACTTACGATTTAATTTATAACGTTGGTCTTAATTTACTTTATTTTAAAAACAAATACATTAAAATTGCTTAATTATTTTTCATAATAAAGCGAGGGCAACCATGACAAGTTCACAAAAGAAATTTGACACAGATGAGCAGGTAACAGTACCAGTAGACGTAGTAAATACCATATTAGAATATGAAGGTTCAGATATTCTACCTGGCCATGCAGCTGTTTCCTTGGTATCTACTTTATTTAATTGCAGAAAAACGCGTTTAAGAAATTTATTAACCGCTAGCGTATCCGGCAAGCCTAATGAAGCAAAAGCGATTTTAGAAAGAGACCCCTCTTTAAGATTAGATAAATTGGAAGAAGAATGTGTCATTGCGCCAACGGGTCATAAATTCAAAAATTTATATCCTTTACAAGCAGCATTATCAGTCGATGATACGCAAATGGCTGAGATGATTAGATCCATTTTTGTTAAGTTAAATGATGAAAAAGAAGCTGATTATCAATATGAGGAGTGTCAAAAGGGATGGGAAGCTGATCAGAAAAAATGGGAACCGATTATTGAGCAACGCAAAAAATTAGAACTTGTTGTGCGTGATGGAAAAGAAGATATTACTTCCACTCCTTATCCTGACTGCATCGTCACAGTAGCGCCAGGTTCTATAGTTGAGAAAGAGCTTCATGAATTTTGGAGGTTGCTGGATAACACATTGGATGAAGTCATAACAGCAGGAAAAAAGCCTTTTAACCCTGATTTACTTTTTGAATCATTGCAAACATATAATGATCACTTTGTAGACTATTTTGGAAATCATTGGGAAGATCCACGCGCATTGCTGTATGTACAAAAAGTCATTGGATATGAAGGTATCCAGCGCATCATGCCAGTCAATTATGTTCAAGCGTACCGGGATTGTCTTAATAGTACAGTAAAAAAATTACAAAATAATCAACCGCAGGCGCGCGTCACTCAATTTAAGATTTATCGTTCTGAGCTGCAGTTTTATCCTCTTCAGCCACGAGGTTCCGCTGGTTTTAATTTTGGACTCTTCGGCGGTCCGTACCTGTACAGACAGTGCAGCATCGGCCGAAACTTCCTTCCGCAATTTTTCAAAGATTATGTCAATCAAAAACAGCAGGCAGGCAAAACTTATACCACGGCACCCCGACTATCGGGTTAATTTAGGTTGGCGCTCATGGGTGCAAAGGAAGGATTCATGTTCCATGAGGAACATGAATCACAGCTCGTATCCGTTCAAAGGAACTGGATTTCATGCTTCAAGGCAGAATAATGCAAGATGAGAACCATCCCATAGACGTCACACTTTTTCATCCCACAAACGTCACACTTACAAACTAAGAGCCTGTTCAAAATCTCTAAATAATTTTAAAACTTCGTCTTAATACTCTTTTTAAAATTATTTAGAGATTTTGAACAGACTCTTAGCCACATAAAAGAACCGCGATCAAAGGAACCCCCCACTTCTAAAACTCCACCTTCCTGCCGAATTAATTAGAATTAATTTATATATTTTTCAATAAGTTATCTTAATATTCGGTCACCGAAGTTGCGGCCCTAATCAAACGCTGCACGATACTCGCCCGAATCAAATTGCTTTTAACACCTTCCATTGCCGGATACTGTCTACGTACTTTAATGATAGCTTGATCGAGTTTTAGCATTAATTCATCTGATAAACGAATACTAATCATTTCGGATAACTGTTCCATTTCATCAGCAATATCTGCGAGAGAAGGATAATCAGGCAATCGCAGAAAATCCTCAATGGCTTCTATGATCCATTTGCTTTTCCCACGCATCCCATATCCGTCACTGATAATGCGCTGCTGCATTTTGTAATGAAGCAGTTTCTGTAATTTAATTGATGTCATAATTTTTTTATCCATCGCGAAGTCATCTCACCGTTTCATGTTCTAAAATTTCAATTAATTTTTGAAATGCACGGGCTGTCTGATCGAAATGGTCCCAATTAACTTTGGAAAAAACATCCGCATATTTCTTAAATTCCGGTTGGGCCAGCACACAAGTCACAATGGCTTCCACCACTCTGGTGTTTAAAGTAAAACCCATATTAATCCGTGATACTGATCGACCTCGTTTATTCGCAGCTTGTAAAATAGCTTGTTTTTTCTCGATCTGTTTTTCTTTTGTAATAATTTGACGTAATTCTTTTAAGCTGCAGCCTTCAATACAAGCCAGCAGAGCTCGTGTGCGCAGAGAGTCTGATTCAATCCCAGCGATCACAGCTGCCTTATCTAAGCTCGCAATTTTGCCATGTTCAATGGCATCTTTAAGATCATGAGGAGCATTCAGTACCGCCATGTAATAACTTGCCTGCGGTAAAGACAGGCCCGTAATATTCTTCAATAAGGTAGCAGAAAGATGGGTAATATTATGTTGCACCTGATATTCATGAATGATATCGCGGATATTACCGATACGCTCATCCAGAGTCAGATCTTCACGTGCTGTATTTTCCACCCATTGCAGGAGTTTTAATTCAAAACCTCTCGGTTTTTCATTAAAAACACGCGCATCAATTTCCTGTCTTCCCGCTAAAATAGATGCCAGAGAACGCCTTTCACCCGCTACAACCCGATAAGATTCACCGGCTTTATAAACTACAATAGGATTAATGATGCCGCTTGTCTCAATTGTGTTAGCCAATTCCCGCAATTTTTCTATTTCAGTCATTTTACGCTCATACAGTGGATCACTTTTCTCAACACCGTTTTGAACATCTGCCAGTGATAACATAAGTTTTCTAGGATTATCAGGATCTAATTCGATCCGTGATAATGGCAAAATAACATTCCTGAATGTTCCTGCATTATTTTCGACAACATGGATCGTTTCACTCAAGCCGCGGGTCAGCGCTTGTGACACACCAAAACGTTTCTTTTTACTCATCAGCAAATATCCTCCCTGTAATATAATTACAAACCTCAAGTGCTTCATCCCGGGCTACATGATTATCCTGAAAATCAAAGATAGAATGCGGAGTTGCATCTTCTGAATCAATTTCTGCGAATACAATTCGCTGGCTCAATTTAACTGGCAAGATGTATTTACCAATCGCTGAATTATCTTGCAAACTTTTTAAAATATCTTTGTGTAATCGGGTTTGCTTGAACATATTGGGCAAAATCCCAATTAACTTCAAAGGATGTTGTTTATCCCGAGCTAATGATTCTTGCATCCATAGCTGTAACATGCCATAAATCCCTTGCACAGGCTGTTCTTCCATTACGGATGGAATAACAATGTGTGTGGCAGCTTTAATCACGCTCACGGTTAACGGACCTTTAGAAGGCGCTGTATCAATCACAACTGCATCATAAGCCGCTCGTACATCAGATGAAGAAAGAAAATTTGTAAGCTGTTTGTGTACTTTCTCAACAACTTCAGATCTTCTGACTGATTCTGCAGCAAGTAATTTTTCAGCATGGCCTGGAGCCAAATCTAAATGTTCGATGTAAGTCGGATAAGGCATGACTCCTTGTCCATAAAAAATTTCAGCAATACTGCTTCTACCATCCCAATCCGCATCATCAGGGTCCTGGCTGTTGTAATCAGGGTGAATAGGCGGCATTAATCCTTCAGGTGAAGCGGGATCAATTTCCATTTTGAGGTATTGATGAGAAAAATTGCATTGTGGATCGAAGTCTACTGCAAGAGTGGGAATTTTTTTTACTTTGCTGAGATATTCTGCCATGGTCCTACTGCAGGTCGTTTTGCCGACACCGCCTTTGTTATTCAAAAAGGCTATCACTTTCATGTGAAAACTCCTTACGTTGTATTACCTCATATCTTACTATATGATCAAGCTAATGCCATGATATAGTTATTATTAAAAGAAAAACAGCACTCATTTTTGTTTTGAATGAGTTGTGTTTTTGTTTATCTTTTGTTTATCTTTTGTTTAGACAAGCATAACTACTTGAAAAATAAAAATTAAAGTTATAAATTTGTGACGTTTGTGGGATAATTTGTGACGGTTATGGGATGATTTGTGACGTTTGTGGGAAGGAAATGTGACACTTATGGGACAAACTGTGACGGATGTGGGATTAGAGAAAAACTCAGACAGTCATGAATTGAAGAAGCATGCTGCATCGATTCATTGTTCAAATACGCTGAGTTTGTTACAACGTAAAATCAGTAATGCATTGCTTTATCATGCTTACAAAGAATTGCTCGTGAAAGAAGAACATGAGCTCACCATCAAAGAATTATGTCAATTGATTGCCTATCATGGAAATAATACTGCCGCGATCAAAGAGGCATTAAAAGGATTGCTTTCAACAGTCATTGAATGGAATGTTGTCAATGATGTGACCGGCACAGAAGATTGGACAGCCAGTTCAATTTTAGCCAGTGTCAGTTTAAGAGGGCCCATTTGTCTTTACGCATATTCGCCCCGGATGAAACAGTTGCTTCATTCTCCGACGATGTTTGGCAAGATTAATCTCTTTATTCAGTCGCGATTCAAGTCAAGTTATGGTTTGGCTTTGTATGAGAATTGTATTCGTTATCGGGGACTGGGATTTACCAAATGGTTTGGTCTCGATATTTTTAGAAAACTGATGGGCGTACCGTTAGGCAAATATAGGGTTTTCCGAGATTTTAAACGTCGTGTTTTGGATAAATCAGTAGAAGAAGTGAATACATATTCCGATTTGATTGTGGTGCCGGAAATTTGGCGAGAGGGCAAACAGGTCGTTAAAATTCGATTTAGTATGAAAGAACGTGCCAAAAAAATTCGTTTGGGCGGAAAAACAAAAAATGAGCCAATAGAGCAGGGGGAACATGAAGAAGATGAAATGATCATCCGTATGAAGCAGAATTATGGTTTGACCCCAGAGCAAATTAATCAGGTGATGCAAGACTATGAGCGTGGATTTGTATTGGAAAAAATGGCGCTTATAGAGCTCTCCAATAATTTTCAGCAAGGAAAAGTGAATAATCTGGCAGCGTATTTGTTAAGCGCACTTAAAAATAATTATCAAACGCCTAAAACCAGCCTTCTGACATTGACTGAACAGAAAATAGATGCAGCTTTGCACGCGCGTGATTTGCAAAAACTGGAGATGACAATCAAAAAAATTCGACGAGCTTATTTTTCTTATCGTGAACAAATTATCGATCAATTTATTGAGAATTTGAATTCTTCTGAATATTCCTATTTTATTGAAGATTTTCGTGATTTTGCAGCTGACTCGATACGAACGCTCTTGAAGCTGCAGCGCAACAAGTATAATCAGGACACGGTTATGCAAGCGCCGCAAATCAAAGCCATGCTTCGGCAGTTTGCTTTAAAGATGCTTCCTGATCTTGAAAAAAACGTGATATCGCTCGAGCAATTTATTGAAGATTTGCCGGAAAAAAGCCGAGCCGCTTGGAAAGAGCTGCAAAAATGGGTGCCGGGCCATGAGTTAATTACTGGCGCGAAATTGAAATGGTAAATATCCGGGTTAAAGTTCGCATTTTAAGGTTCGATGGGTATATAATAAAACTGTTGTAAGTCATTTTAACTTTTTTCAAAAGGAGAAAAGATATGGCTACCAAGAAGAAATCCAGCTCGAAAAAAACCAAGAAAAAGTAATAAGTTATCAGTTAAAAAAGGGGGGTAATTTACTCCCCTTTTTTTTTTAGATCTATCTTAAAAAAGGATTTTTAATATGGACCTGCAAAAACACGCGAATTTGTTTCTAGGGATTCCCACACTCATTCCTGAGTGGAAAAAAATGTTGACCACAAAATATTTAAGCCAGGATTTTTTTGCAGGGATTACTGTTGCTTTTGTTGCGATACCCTTGTCTTTGGCAATTGCTCTTGCCTCTGGCGTGACGCCAGCAGTGGGTCTGGTCACAGCCATTATCGCCGGCATCGTGTGTGCGTTTTTCGGAGGGACGCCGCTCGCGGTAAGCGGGCCGGCTGCAGCGATGTCTGTATTATTGGCCGATACAGTGCAAAATTTTGGAATAGAAAGTTTAATATTTATGTGCCTTATCGCAGGCTTGATGCAATTAATCAGCGGTATGGCGGGACTGGGTAAATTAGCGCGCTACGTGCCTTTACCGGTGATTTCAGGTTTCACTGCAGGTATTGGTGTCATTATTCTGATTGGACAATTACCACGCGCTTTTGGCCTTGAGCCGCCTGCTGAATCGCATGTCCTGGATGTCTTCAATCACTTTCGGCAATATTTCCACGAAATTAATGGCGATTGTTTATTACTGGTTGTGATTACAATGGCAATTATTCGCGGCCTACCCAAACTCTTACCGAGATTGCAGCCTATTTTACCTGCGGTTGTCGTTGCAACAGCAATCGTTTATTTTTTTAATTTAAATGTACCTACCATTGGCGCAATTCCTAATTCTTTACCTTTTCCACACATGCCTGGCCTGCCTAATGTCACAATGGATGAATTATTACTCGGTGCATTTACCATTTATCTGTTAGCTTCTCTTGAAACGCTGCTCTCATCGAGTGCGATTGATAAATTAAGCGGCGGAAAAAAACACGATTCAGACCAGGAACTGATTGGCCAGGGATTAGGAAATGTAGCCGTTTCATTTTTTGGAGGTATTCCAGTCACGGGCGTTATTGCTCGCTCAGCAACGAATGTGAAATCCGGTGCAAAAACTAGACGGGCGAGTATTATTCATTCCATGGGTGTGTTATTGGCTGTATTCGCTTTTGCGCCCATGATGGGTATGGTGCCAATCGCAGCATTGGCCGGTGTTTTATTCTCTGTTGCATTTTCGATGATTAATTATCGAGAATTTCGTGAATTATGGATGACATCTCGCAGCGAAGCATTAATTTATGCAGTGACTTTTTTTACGATTATTTCAGTAGATTTAATCGCAGGCGTACAAGCGGGCATTATTGTATCCGCCATCATTGTTTTATTTAAAGCAACACAGACCCGATTACATGTTTCAAAATCCTCTTATGACAATGTTATCCGTTTATCATTAAAAGGCACATTGACATTTTTATCTACGGGTAAAATTTCAAATTTAGAAAAAGAATTGCATCATGCGCATAGCGGGCAAACCGTTTTATTGGATTTAACGAATCTGGAAAATTTAGATACCTCCGGCGCGTCAGCGATTATTGATTTTTATAATTCTTGCCGAGAAAAAAGCATTAAATTTTATATCACGGGATTAGCGCGCCGCTTTGAACCTTTGTTTAAAGTATCAGGTGGTGAGACATTTATTGATGATAATTATCTGATTTCTGAGCATGAATTGAGAAAGCAGGCACCGTCATTAACAGGACAATCTTCTTATGGGCAATTAATCCATGGATTTTATCGTTATTATGAAGAGAGAAAAGAAAATGATAAACGTTTATTTGATTATATTATTAAAAAACAAAATCCGCATACGTTATTTATCACGTGTTCTGATAGCCGAATTGTTCCATCAGAAATGACTTCATCGAACCCGGGTGATTTGTTTATTATGCGAAATGTTGGGAATTATATTCCTGCTTATGATGAAGCTGAATCGGTTTGTCATAGTGAATTTGCTGGTCTCGAATTTTCATTAAATGCACTGGACATTACGGATATTGTAGTTTGCGGTCATGCAAATTGTGGTGCGATTCAGGCTTGCAAGCATTTTGATTCGGCTGATTTACCAGCTAAATTAAAACAATGGATTAGCTTAATTCGATCACAATTAACGATTGACGATTCGCAAAAATTGAATCAAATTGCGCGGATGAATGTTTTAAATCAGATAAAAAATTTAAAGACTTATCCGGTTGTGAAAGAAAAATTGTCGAATGGTGTGTTAAAAATCCATGCGTGGTTTTATAATTTTGATGAGAATATGGTGTATGAGTGGGATAGCAAACAACAGAAATTTAAGTCGTTGATGAGAAAAGAATCTGCGATAGTGAGCGGGTTTAATGTGATTTAGGGCGTGTCATCAATTAGTTTGTTTTGTTTAAAAAGTGGGGAATCGAGACAAAATCGTTGAAAATTTGAGGCGAATAGCACCGCTATTTAACGAAAATTTTCAACGATTTTGGCCGATTCTA
>DATIJV010000116.1:0-2017 GCA_035478255.1 Gammaproteobacteria bacterium | reverse complement strand
CCGCGGAAAACCAAGTGTCGAGCACATCGGTTTCCTGAGTCAATGTGACAGTGGGGCTTAATGTGTAACGCTTTCGAACAGCATTTTCATCTTGACCGACATAAATAGTGCCCTCATTGTCATACCAGACGGGAATACGATGTCCCCACCATAATTGTCGGCTAATGCACCAGTCTTCGATATTCTCTAACCATTGAAAATACGTTTTAGACCAGTTTTCCGGAATGAAACGAATTTTATTTTCTTGTACGGCACGAATGGCCGGTGCGGCAAGTGGTTTCATTTTCATGAACCATTGTTGCGTGAGATACGGTTCGATAATGACATCCGATTTTTCACCGCGCGGAATTTTCAAAGTGTGTTTTTCAATTTTTTCCAATAATCCTAAAAATTCCAGATCTTTGATAATTTGTTCACGCGCCACAAAACGATCCAAGCCGCGATACGCTTTCGGTGCATTATCATTGAGATGTGCATCGGGCGTGAAAATATTGATGGGAGTTAATTGATGACGTTGACCGACGGCATAATCATTAAAATCATGCGCCGGTGTGATTTTGACACAGCCGCTGCCGAATGTTTTATCGACGTAATCATCTGCAATAATCGGAATGGTTCTTGTTGTCAGTGGAAGTTGTAACTGTTTTCCGATGAGATGTGCATAACGTTCATCCTCCGGATGCACGGCAACGGCTACGTCACCCAAGAGTGTTTCAGGACGCGTTGTTGCAACGGTCATATGGCCAGAATGATCAGTTAATGGATAACGAATATGCCATAACTTGCCTTCTTCTTCGTGATTAGTCACTTCCAGATCTGAAATCGCAGTTAATAATTTCGGGTCCCAATTGACTAACCGTGTGCCGCGATAAATTAAACCTTCTTCGTATAACTTGATAAACACTTCTCGCACCGCATGAGAAAGAGCGGGATCCAGTGTAAATCGTTCACGTGACCAATCCATGGAAGTCCCCAAACGACGGCATTGACGGGTAATCGTTCCGCCGGATTCTTCTTTCCATTCCCATACTTTTTTGACAAATTCATCACGCCCCAGGTCATGTCGTGTTTTGCCCTCGATCATGAGTTTGCGTTCGACGACCATTTGCGTTGCAATACCGGCATGATCCGTGCCCGGTTGCCACAACGTATTGTCGCCCTGCATGCGATGATAACGAATTAAAATATCCATCAGTGTATGTTGAAAACCATGTCCCATGTGTAAGCTACCCGTCACATTGGGTGGCGGCAGCATGATGCAATAAGGATTTCCCTGAAGGGTTGGGCTAAAATAATGGTTATTTTCCCAGTGGGTATACCAGTGTTGTTCAATAGCTTGCGGATTATATGTTTTGTCCATGGTCTTCTTTAGATTTCAGTCGGTTGTAATTTATGGGTATTTATTTCGAAATTGTTTGAGCGATATAAACGATAACGCTCCCGTCCAGTTTCCTGCGCGGCAGGATCATTGACAATTAATTCCAGAACGCGTGAAAATTGCGGATAAAATGCAGGAATGGCTGAATGGAGATTGATTAAAATATCGCGCTGTTTTTCAGGAATCACATCGAATCCGATTTGAATCGGGGGTGCGGGTTCCGGGCCATCACCGTAAAGATGGTGCGGTAAAAAACTGTCGTCACGGTATGTCCACAACATTTCATCCAGTTGATGTGCCATGGCACGGTTTTCTGTATGTATGTAGATGAAATGTTTTTGCTTGTAAGCTTTTTCTATCAAACGACAGGCAAACTGCAAACGGGCGTTGGCAGAAGATTCTGACAGAATGTAGAAATCAATTTTTGGCATACAATATTCCAGCAATAAACCATTTCCCCCTTTGAAAAAGGGGGATTAAGGGGGATTTTTTAAAAAATCCCACCTAACCTCCCTTTTTCAAAGGGAGGCACTTTTTCAACAAAAATTGCACCAACATCGGCACCGGCCGTCCAGTCGCATAACGATCCCCGCCCATCATCATCGCGGCCGTGCCTGCGACATCCAAATGCGCCCAATG
>DATIJV010000115.1:0-8042 GCA_035478255.1 Gammaproteobacteria bacterium | reverse complement strand
AAAGCGCGCTTGGAGGAAGGGGGACTCTTCGATACAGATGTGCTGAATTAGAGCGTCCCCCTTCCTTCAAGCGCGCTTTTCGCTTGGAGTTCGGTGAAAGGGGAAGGAGGTATTAAACTCCAATTTATTTAATCGGCTGGTCCTTCACCCAAAATAATAAAACCGTCGCTGCTAACAAATAAATGGGTAAAATTGACAAAGCCACATGATAAGCGCTCAATGAAAAATAATGTACGCCATTAACAATTTTTCCATCCCAGCTTAAATCCAGTAATTTCCCGATCCCAGGTTCCGTAATCGCATCCAGAATAGCATCGCTCATGTTAATCATGGCAATGACCGTTCCTGTCATGGCAGCTTTATTTAATTCTTTGCCGATCGCAAAAACTAACATGAATGCCCCCAGAAAAAAACCAAATAAAAATAATAAAATACTCAATAACCAGATTGGCATGGGATGTGCATACAAAATCAGTGTAATAGCAAAACAGGAAATTAAAGTGCTTGCAAAAATCACCCAGCGGCGGTTTCCGAGGCGATCAGAAATAAACCCTATAATTGGACTGCCAATGCCTAAACCAATAAAAACTAAAGAGACCAGGGAAGCAGCCTGAGTTTTGCTGACTTCATAAGCTTGAACAACGAAGGGATTTCCCCATAAACCACCAAAAATAACAATAGGTGAAAAGGCCAAGCCGCTATAAAAAGTCAGCAGCCAGTTTTGCTTATTTTTAAAAACTTCAACGATATCTTGAAAAGAAATAGGAGAATGTTTGGAAGCCGCAGCAGTTGTCGATTTGTCTCTGACAAACAAAGCAAACGCAAATGCTAAAACCAATCCTGCTGCACCTGTCAGTGCTAAGCAATACCGCCAGCCTGTTTGATCAACAATCCAGGAAAGAGGGGCTTGGCCAAATACCGCTCCCGCCATCGCTGCTGTCGCCAGGAGACCACCAATAAATGCGTATTGACGCGGCGGGAACCACATGGCTGCTAATTTCATATAGGCAACTGTTGCAAATGCCACGCCAATTCCCATTAAACCTCGCGATAGACAGGCAGAAAGAATGGTATGAGATTGAGAAAATAAAAATATACCTATGGCGCAGCTAAAAATGGCAAGAGAAGTCAACCAGCGCGTGCTGTATTTATCCAGCAAAACCCCTACAACAAGCTGGGCAACCATGTATGTGTAATAAAATGTCGCTGCCAGATTTCCCAAACCCGCGCCCGTTAGTTTAAATTCCTGCATGAGTTGATCAGTGATGATGCTTGGATAAATTTGTAATATATATTTATAAAAAAGAAAAAGAGCACACAAGCTGATAACAAGTAATGGATAATAACGTCGGGTTTCAGTATTCATGGTTATTCTGCCTATTAATTAATTTTTATATTGGAAGTGGTGCTTCGTGTTAGGACTTGGCCTGTCCTAATGTCACGATGCGATGGCCATTAGAACAGGCGAATAACGCTAATAATGACGACGACACTGGCGATAAAAAGAGAAGTGAAAAGTGAAGAACCGCTCTTGTGAATTGTTTTTAAATTTATAGTTTTCATTGAAAGACTCAATAAATTTTCTTAACGGGCATTATAAAAAGAGTTGATGACTTTTGACAAGAGAAATTCTTAACCCGGATTTAAGGATTTTTTGTACACAGTTTCAAATTTTATGCATATTGTATTGAAAAATTTCTCAATAATTATAAGCAGTTAAAGAGCTTATTCTATAACTCTTTGATAAAATTAATATATTTACTTATGTCCAAATCCTGCGCTTTTTACGGATAAGCTTGATCTGCGAGTGTTTACAATAGTTTTCTATAGCTTATTAACAGAGTTATGCACAGAATCTGTGAATAACTTTTCCTTATATACTTCGCGCGGTCATAAATTGCGGTTTTTGGCATCTGATCTATAGGTCATCCGAATACTTACGCATTTTTTTGCAGACAATCTGACCTATATCTCAACGCCAAAAACCGCAATTTATGACCGCGCGAAGTATATAAAATTACTGAATTTAGGATTATACTCATCTGTCAGGGAAACAGGCTCCAAGGAGTGAGAATGCTGTTCAATATTATTATTTTAGCTGCTGCGGTATTAGGTCTAGCGTGCATTCAAGCTCCTATCAAATTATGGACTCTGCTTCTTGGCATAACTCTTCTGCTGGTTTCTATCTTCGGCAAAATGGGTTTTATCGCGTTGACCTTCTGTTGGTTGTTGTTCATTTTGATTGCTCTTTTTGCGAACCTCAAAAATCTTCGGCAAAAATATATCATTCATCCTTTCATTCGAATTTTACAAAAACGTATTCCATCCATTAGTCAAACAGAACAGGAAGCCATTGAAGCAGGGGATGTCTGGTGGGAAAAAGATTTATTTTGCGGGCGTCCGCAATGGAAAAAATTTTTAGCTATTCCAGGGCCCAAGCTCACACTTGAAGAACAGGCTTTTTTAGATAATCAGGTAGAAACTTTATGCGGCATGTTGAATGATTGGGAAATTGTCAACAATGAAAATAACATGCCCAAAGAAGTTTGGGATTATCTTCGCCAAGAAAAATTTTTTGCAATGATTATTCCTAAAGAATACGGCGGTCATGGATTTTCTGCATTTGCCCACTCAACTGTCATTATGAAAATTGCGACACGCAGTTTAAGTGTTGCAATCAATATGATGGTGCCGAATGCATTGGGCCCCGCCGAATTGTTATTGCATTATGGCACAACAGAACAGAAAGAATATTATTTACCGAAGCTTGCCAAAGGCGAAGAAATTCCATGTTTTGCATTAACGGCTCCTGAAGCCGGTAGTGATGCGGACGCAATCACCGATAGTGGAATTATTTGTTATGGGGAGCATGAAGGCAAAGAAATTTTAGGTATCAGACTCAATTGGAATAAACGTTATATCACTCTCGCGCCGGTTGCGACTGTTTTAGGTTTGGCATTTCGTTTATATGATCCTGATCATTTGATTGGAAAAGAACAAAATTTAGGTGTGACATTATGCCTTGTTCCGACCTCACACCCGGGAGTTGAAATAGGAAATCGCCATGTGCCTTTGTTTATGGCATTTTTAAATGGACCGACAAGTGGTAAAGATGTTTTTGTGCCGATTGAGTGGATTATCGGCGGGCCTGTGATGGCGGGACAAGGCTGGAAGATGCTGATGGAATGTCTCTCGATGGGACGAGGCATTTCTCTGCCGGCGCTCAGCACTGCCTGCGGTAAAATGACTTATCGTATCGCAGGCGCTTACGCACGCTTACGCAGGCAATTTAATACTCCAATTGCACATTTTGAAGGTGTTGAAGAAGTCTTGGGAAATATTGCAGGTTCTGCTTATCTTCTGGAAGCAACGCGTATTCTGACAGCAGGAGCCGTCGATTTAAATATCAAGCCTGCCATTGCGACTGCGATTGCAAAATACCATATGACAGAAATTGCCCGTCAAGCGATTTCTCATGCCATGGATGTGCATGCCGGTCACGGCATTCAAATGGGGCCGCGGAATTTGCTCGCGATTCCTTATATTGCAATGCCGATCAGCATTACAGTAGAAGGCGCAAATATTTTAACACGTAATCTCATTATTTTTGGACAGGGAGCGATTCGTTGTCATCCTTATGTTTTACAAGAAATTGAAATGCTTGCCATGAAAGATTCTCCGCAAAAAACAGATCAATTGGATAAATTATTATTGTCACACATGGGTTACACAATCAGTAATTTTGCGCGAAATATTATTTTTGGATTAACAGCCGGGAAATGTATTTTTGCGCCAAAACGCAGCCCTGTTGCGCGTTATTATCGGAAATTGACACGCATGAGTGCAGCATTTGCTTTAGTATCGGATATGACAATGCTGATTTTAGGCGGTAAACTGAAACGTAAAGAACGTATTTCCGCGAGATTGGGTGATATATTAAGTCAACTTTATTTAGCATCAGCGGTGCTGAAATATTTTGAAGATCACGGACAACCGAAATCTGATATAAATTATGTCAAATGGTGTGTAGAAAAATGTTTATTTGAAATTCAGCACGCAATAGATGAATTATTGAATAACTATCCTTCTATTTTTTTAGGAAAAATTTTGCGATGGATCATTTTTCCTTTTGGTACAGCTTATCGCAAACCCAAAGATAATCTCTCTCATAAAATTGTAAGCAGCATGATTGAACCTTCTGCATTCCGTGATCGTTTAACAAAATATTTTTATGAAACAAAAAATCAGGAAGATCCTGCTTATCAGATGGAAACAGCATTAAAAATGAGCTTACCAGTAGATCCAGTCTGGAAAAAATTTCAGAACGCTTTACGAAATGATCCGTTATTGCGTCAGGGAACATTTGAAGAGCAATTAAAGAATGCTGCATTAAACGCGGAAGAAATTGCTCTACTGAAAACGTTTAATGCATTAACAGAAGAAGTTATCAAGGTAAGTGAGTTTTCATTTGATCTCAATACGATAGTCAATTAAGGGTGATTATGGATATGAAACGCGAAGTGTATATTGTCGAGGGTACACGTACACCTTTTTTAAAAGTACGTGGTAAACCAGGGCCGCTTTCTGCTTCTGATCTGGCTGTCAATGCAGGAAGAGAATTGCTTAAACGTCAACCATTTGCTCCGAATGAGTTAGGTGAAGTGATCATAGGATGCATGATGCCAAGTCCAGATGAAGCAAATATTGGACGCATTATCGCATTGCGTTTAGGCTGCGGAAAATCCGTGCCTGGCTGGACGGTACAAAGAAATTGTGCGTCAGGTATGCAGGCCATTGACAGCGGAATTAAAGATATTTCAACAGGCCGTCATGATTTGGTATTGGTTGGCGGAACGGAAGCCATGAGCCGAGCACCCTTACTTTTAAATCATAAAATGGTGAATTGGTTAGCCAATTTTCGCGCTTCCAAAACACTGCTGGAAAAACTCAAGGGAGTGGGTGACTTTAGACCCGGGTTTCTTGCACCTGTCTTTGCATTGCTGCGAGGATTGACCGATCCTACAATTAATTTATCCATGGGACAAACTGCAGAAAATGTTGCTTATCGTTTCAATATTACGCGTGAACAAATGGATACTTTTTCTTTAGAAAGTCATCAACGTGCAGCTGAAGCACAAGACAAAAAATATTTTTCTGATGTGACACCTGCATTTAGTTACACCGGAGAATTTGCTGTTTCTGATGATGGTATTCGCCGCGATACGAGCCTGGATAAATTGAGTGCCCTGAAACCTATTTTCGATAAAAAATTTGGTATGGTGACAGCAGGAAACAGTTCTCAAGTAACAGATGGCGCAGCCTTATTATTATTGGCGAGCAAAGAAGCTGTTAAAAAATATAATTTACCGGTTTTAGCGCGAATCGTTGATACAGAATGGTCAGGACTCGATCCTGCTGAAATGGGTTTAGGTCCCGTTTATGCTTCGACATCTTTATTGCGTCGTTACAATTTGCGAATCGATGATATTGATTTCTGGGAAATTAATGAAGCCTTTGCCGCTCAAGTCTTAGGCTGTATCGCGGCATGGGAAGATGAAAAATATTGCCGTGAATTTTTACAATTAGATCATGCATTTGGAAAACTCGATCGAAGTCGTTTGAATGTTGATGGCGGTGCTATTGCCTTAGGTCATCCTGTCGGTGCAAGCGGTGCAAGAATTGTGCTGCGTCTTGTAGATATTTTAAAAAGAAAAAATGCGGCTCGGGGTGTTGCAACTATTTGTATTGGCGGTGGGCAGGGCGGCGCGATGTTAATTGAAAATGTTTCTGAAGCAGGAGTCTGATTATGAGTCAAACTTACAAAAATTGGCGGTTAGAAACAGATAAAAATGAAATTCTCTGGTTATATTTCGACAAACAAAATGCATCTGTAAATACGATAGATCGAGAAGTTATGCTCGAATTATCGGACATTACAGATAGTTTAACGAATCATTCCGAATATAAAGGGGTGATTATTGCGTCAGCGAAAAAAAATGGTTTTATTGCAGGCGCGGATATTTCGCAATTTACGCAATTTACGGATATTGATGAAGCGATTTATTTATTAAAAACCGGTCAACACATTTACGATAAAATTGAAAATTTAAAAATTCCGAGCGTTGCAATGATTGATGGTTTTTGTCTGGGCGGCGGTTTGGAATTGGCGCTCGCGTGTCGCTATCGCATTGTGGAAGATGGTCCTAAAACCCGCTTGGGGCTGCCTGAAGTAAAATTGGGAATTCATCCGGGTTGGGGAGGAACAGTTCGCACACCGCGATTGATCGGTGCGTTACAAGGTTTAAACATGGTTTTATCGGGTCATACTATCAGCGGAAAAGCGGCAGTTAAGCTGGGTCTTGCTGATGCGGCTGTGCCAAATCGTCATTTAACTAAAGCCGCAGTATATTATATTTTAAAAACACCGAAACCGCACCGTGCAACCTGGTTCCAGAATTTAACAAATACCAAACTTGTCCGCTTAGTTCTTGCGAGTTTTTTGACTAAAAAATTGCGCGCAAAAGTTAATCCCTTGCATTATCCTGCACCTTTTCATGTGTTGGATAATTGGAAACAAGCGGGCGTGCAGGGTGAAGCTGCCATGGATAAAGAAGCCAGAAGTTGCGGCAAATTATTTTTTAGTGATACCTGCCAAAATTTAGTGCGTATTTTTTTCTTGCAGGAAAGATTAAAAGGGCAGGCAAAAGAAATCCGATTTAATCCAGAACATGTGCATGTCATTGGTGCCGGTACAATGGGCGGTGATATCGCAGCATGGTGCGCATTACAAGGTTTGAATGTGACACTGCAAGATCGCGAAGCAAAATTTATTGCGCCTGCGATCAAACGTGCTTATGAATTATTTAAAGAAAAATTGAAAGAACCTTATTTAATTCAAAAAGCAATGGATCGTCTGACACCCGATGTGCAAGGCCATGGTATTGCAAAAGCCGATATCATTATCGAAGCGATATTTGAAGATTTAGCAGCAAAACAAGCATTATTTAAGTCACTAGAAACACAAGCAAAACCGCAGGCGATTTTAGCAAGCAATACTTCGAGTATTCCGCTGGATGATATTAACAGCGTTTTGCAAACACCGGAAAGGTTAGTGGGTATTCATTATTTTAATCCTGTTGCAAAAATGCAATTGGTTGAAGTGGTCAAGGGAAAACGTACTGATACGCTCGTGATGGAAAAAGCGATCAGTTTTGTACGAAGAATTGATCGCTTGCCTTTGCAAGTAAAAAGCAGTCCAGGATTTTTAGTGAATCGCATTCTCATGCCTTATTTGCTGGAAGCAGTCACGATGCTTGATGAGGGTATTCCTGCAGGCAGTATTGATAAAGCGATGGTGGATTTTGGCATGCCAATGGGACCGATTGCATTAGCAGATGCCGTTGGGCTTGATGTTTGTTTATCGGTCGCAAAATATTTAGGAAAATATTTTAATAGTAAAATTCCCCCGCGTTTAATCCAACTGGTTGAAAAAGGAAGATTGGGACGCAAAACAGGCGAAGGTTTTTACCCATATAAAAATGGCAAGCAAGTGAAACCGCATGATGTGGAATCAGAAAAATCACTGGAAGAAATTTCTGATCGTTTGGTATTGCGGATGCTCGATGAAGCATTTGCCTGTTTGCGCGAAGGTGTCGTAGCAGATGGTGATTTGATTGATGCGGGGATGGTTTTTGGAACAGGCTTTGCACCTTTCCGTGGCGGACCTATTCATTATGCACGAAGCAAAGGTATCAATGATTTATTTCAGCAATATGTTAAACAACGCCAGCAGCGCGGCGAAAAAATTGAATCTTTTAAACATTGGGAAATTAATACAGAAGCGGTTTAGCCTGGATATTTCATTATGAAACCTCATTAAAGGAGTAGGGCGGGCACGCCTTTCAGCCGTGCCCGCCAATTTGTTTTCGGTAATAGCTCAGCCCCATGGTTGTCATCCCGGAATTTAGTAGCGCTTAATGAGCGCCTTTTGCGAATTTAGCGCTACTTAATGTCCGGGATCTACCCTTATCATTTGGGTGGAT
>DATIJV010000114.1:0-21324 GCA_035478255.1 Gammaproteobacteria bacterium | reverse complement strand
CATCCAGTGACTTTAAAGACGCTGGATGCCAGCTAAAAGCATGCTGGCATGACAGAGGAAAGAAAATATTGCTTTTATAGCCACGGACTGAGCTGTTACAAAAACTTATATACTAATCCGCTGCAACAACAACTTCAAAATTTTCGGATTAGCCGTCACGACATTCCCGCTTTTCATATATTCTTCTGCCCCATTAAAATCACAAACCAGGCCACCTGCTTCTTTAATCAATAACGTTCCCGCTGCCAGGTCCCACGGTTTCAAACCCATTTCCCAAAATCCATCCAGCCGTCCCGCGGCCACATAGGCCAAATCAAGTGTCGCGGCACCTGCTCGCCGCACATCACCCGAAGTCGGCAGTATGGCTTCAAGACTTCCAAGATAAGCTCGAATTGCATCAGGCGAATGCCGATACGGAAAACCCGTTCCTAAAAGACATTCTTCCAGATTTTTATGTTGACTCACGCGAATACGCCGGTCATTCAGTTGGGCCCCTTTACCGCGGCTGGCACTGAATAATTCTTGTCGTACTGGGTCATAAATTACACCATGTTCAATTTTGCCTTTGAACGCAACTGCAATAGAAACCGCAAAATGCGGAAAACCATGAATGAAATTTCGAGTACCATCCAGTGGATCAATAATCCAGGTGTAATCATTACCGGAAATTTCGCCGCTCTCTTCACCAAGAATCCCATGATTGGGATGGGCTTTGCGAATAATTGCTATAATCTCGCGTTCAGCGTTACGATCAACGTCAGTGACATAATCATTAGGCTGTTTTTCAGAAATCTGGATTTTATCCAGTCGGTCTAATGCGCGAGAAATGATACTCCCCGCGCTGCGAGCAGCCTGGATCGCTATGTTTATTAAAGGATCTTTCATAATTTTTTTAAGAGCAGACTCAAAAAATAGGATCCCTAGGATAACAAAGTTTCAAATTAAATCAAAATGATTAAATGCATGCAAACTGGTAGGATATATCTCTCTCGCAGAGAGGTATATAACTATGTTAGAAAATATTCGGATCGTCCTCATTGAAACCTCTCATCCAGGCAATATTGGCGGAGTTGCGCGCGCGATGAAAACTATGGGTCTTAAAAATCTTTGCTTAATTAATCCCAAATTATTTCCCCATCAAAAAGCGAATGAAATGGCTTCATCAGCCGTTGACGTGCTGGAAAATGCCGTGCTGGTGAAAAATCTGGATGAAGCGCTGGCTGATTGTCATTTGATAGTTGGAACGAGTGCGCGGGCGCGGACGATTCCCTGGCCGATGTTATCACCACGGCAATTAGCAGAAAAAATTAAAACGGAATCCAGCACGATGCAAACCGCCATTCTTTTTGGTCGTGAGCAGTCGGGTTTAACCAATGAAGAATTGCATCGTTGTCATTTTCACGTGCAAATTCCGAGTCATCATGAATACAGTGCGCTGAATATTGCAGCAGCGGTGCAAGTGATTGCTTATGAATTATATTTGGCAAGCCTGATGGAAGGGGAATCCACAGAGTGGGATTATGCATTAGGTACTGCACAAGAGCTCGAAGGATTGTACGTACATCTGGAAAAAGTTTTAGTGGCGCTGGATTTTTTAAATCCGAAAGCACCGCGGCAATTGATGACACGATTACGGCGTTTGTTTAATCGTGCACGATTAGATGTGATGGAAATTAATATTTTGCGCGGAATATTAGGGTCTGTTGACAAGTGGTTGGGGGGGGGTTAAAAAGCTAAAGTAAATTTTTATACCTCCTTCCCCTATCCCCTTCCTCCAAACGAAAAGCGCGTTAAGAGGAAGGGGGACGCTCTAATTAAGCGCATCTGTATCGAAGCGTCCCCCTTCCTCCAAGTGTTTTTCTTGGAGTTCGGTGCAAGGGGAAGGAGGTATAAAAAATTTATTAGAATTCTTTTTTTTAATATAACCTGTTTTATGCAACAATTAGCTTAAGAAACTTATACGAGTCATCCGCTGCATATTCTGGATCCAGTTTAACAGGATGATTCGGCACATACTTCAATCGATAAAAAATTGTTGCATCTGATATATGCCAACCTTTTTGTAAAGATATCACACTATTCGGTAATATTTTTTTATTATCCAAATAAATTATCGCCTTTTCCTTCGCAACAACTTCATAATTTCCTCTGAATTTAATCAATACATTTTGTTTTTTTCTTGCGACGACAGGTGCATATATATAAATACTTCCCCAATAATGCGTAAACTCAGTTTGTAAATATCGATGAATTGTATTTGGCAAATTCCAGATTCTATTTGAATTCACGTAAAATTTTACAGGCGTGACTTGCAAATCATGAATGACTTCTGCATCCGTTCGCGGTTCAAGATAAAGCGAAGCGAGCATAATAGGCAATATTTTTTCTGACGGTTTACGCAAATATTCAATCGCCGGATCAATTAAATTTTTTAACCCGGAAATTGCCTGATCACGATCATAAAATAAAGGTGTTCCAGCAAAAAATCCCCCGCCGTCTTTGAGTAGTTCATTTGAAACAGTCAACATTGATTTTTGATAATTTCCATTAAATAGATAAACTTTATAAACCACACGAACCATGGGATATACTATCCCTGTGCTGATCATAATCACTAAAAGGGGCGCTCTTAAAATATCTTTAAAATAAGGAAGTATAAAAACACTGAGAGGAATGAGTAAAATTAAATAATAAGCAAAAGATAAACCCATAAAAATGATGAGGCCTGTTGTGCCTATCGTATATAGCGCGATAAACCAGAATAATCCGCGGTGATTTAAAGGGTTTAAAGAATATTTTTCTTGAAATACCGCAGAAGTCCAAGAAAAAAAATCCGAATAAATTAAACAATAAGCAGGAATGATGAGCACCATGCCATAGGGGAATGCCTGTTGATAAGTGATGACGCATAGCATCAGGATTCCTGCATACGCGGTGATAAAAAAACGACGCTGATATTCCGAAGTTTTTAGATGCGTTCGGGTAAAAAACATAATCCAGGTGAATGGCCATAATAATATTAACAAAGGACCATTCGATAAAATTACACTCCAGCATCGATAATAAATTTTTGTATACCAGGTAATTTTGGATTGTGAAAAAGCTTCATAAAAAACACTATTCAGTACAACGTGTAAATTTGATGGAATTGACCAGATAACAACATAAACAAAAACAGGAATCAATACAGCTAAATTAAACTGAAATATTTTTCGTATCATCTGCCAGTTACGAGATATCAATATCCAGTAACTTACAAATGCAAAATTGGTTGCGGCAAAAAACCATAAAGCTTTTTGTGAAATTAAAAAACTGATTGCGATCGCTGTGCCTGCTAATATTACCCGATTTGATAAAATGAATAAAATTGAAATCAAGCCCAGCCAGCTGGCCAGCATATCAATACGTAATTCTACGGAATAGATCAGAAAAAGATTATTGGCAAGAATCAATATGGTCGAGAAAATGACGGTCCTGGGATTAAAAAATCGCATCAGCCAGAAGGTTACTCCCCCCAAAAAAAATGTATTAATAATCGCGATTTCATATTTTATATAATAAACAGGCTGTAAAAATGTATGCCAGATAAAAAAAGGAGCGGAAAACAAATAATATCCTAATATCGTTTTATAAGGTAAAAAATCCCGATAAGGTAGTTTATGGGTATATTCAAAAATATGATGTGCAAACCAAAATTCATCGACAGAAAGTGCGGTCGAAGGTATGTTGATCAATTGAAATATGAGATAGGATAGGCACAATAGGAAAATAGTCCAAAAGGAGTTTGGGTGGCGACCCTGGGCTGCTGATGGAAACATATATACCTCTCACTAATCATTTTGAGACATTATACAGGACTTTTGAAGTATGCAAACCAGCGTCGTAATCATTGGAGCGGGGCCAGCGGGTTTAACAGCCGCTTATCTTTTAGCTAAAGAAAAAGTCTCAGTGACAGTCCTTGAGGCAGATCCAGTCTATGTGGGCGGCATTGCACGAACAGCCACCTATAAGGGATATTGCTTTGATATCGGCGGACATCGTTTTTTTTCTAAAGCAAAAGAAGTCGAAGATTTCTGGACGGAGATTTTAGGTGACGACTTGCTCACGCGTCCGAGATTATCGCGCATTTTTTACAAGAAACAATATTTTTCTTATCCCTTAAAATTTTTTGAAGTGCTTTCCAGACTCGGAATCATGGAATCTTTTTTCTGTTTTATTTCATATGTGAAAGCCGCTATTTTTCCTGTGAAAAATCCGCGATCATTTGCCGACTGGGTGAGCAATCATTTTGGCAAAAGATTATTTTCCATTTTTTTTAAAACCTATACTGAAAAAGTGTGGGGCATGCCGTGTGAAAAAATTTCTGCGGATTGGGCAGCGCAGCGGATTAAAGGATTGTCGCTCGTTACTGCGGCAGTCAATGCTTTATTTCCGAAAAAAAATGATAAGAGTCCTGTGATCAAAACATTGATTGATTCATTTCGTTATCCGCGCAAGGGACCTGGGATGATGTGGGAAACTTGTTCGAATAAAATAAAAAATTTTGGCGGAAAAGTTGAATTGGGAAAACGGGTCATTCGCTGCGAATTTGATGGAGATAAAAAAATATGGACGATAATTTTTGAGGACCAGCAGGGCGAGCAGCATGCTATTTCTTCTCTGCATCTTATTTCAACTGCACCGATTCGTGAACTGGTGATGGATTATTTACGTCCTGCTTTACCGGATGTGATACAGCAAGCCGCATTTGCATTAAAATATCGAGATTTTCTGATTGTTATTCTCATTCTAAAAGATAAAAAACAATTTTCTGATAACTGGATTTATATTCACGATCCCGATGTCGATGTAGCGCGGATTCAAAATTTTAAATCATGGTCGCCGGAAATGGTGCCTGATCCTTCGATGTGTTGTTATGGTATGGAATATTTTTGTTTTGAAGGAGATGGGATGTGGGAAAAATCCGATGCAGAGTTAATTCAAAAAGCAAAAGCAGAAATTGTCAAAGTGGGTTTGGCGAATGCGGAAGATGTAGAAGATGGCTGTGTTGTCAGACAAGTAAAAGCCTATCCAGTTTATGATGAGAATTATAAGGAACATGTGGAAATTATCCGCCGCGAGCTTGATGTCCGATTTCCGACTTTACATTTGACTGGCCGTAATGGTATGCATAAATACAATAATCAGGACCATGCGATGATGACGGCGATGTTGACGGTCAAAAATATTTTGGCGGGTGAAAATTATTTTAATATCTGGAATGTGAATCAGGATGCAGAATATCATGAATCGGGAAAGCCGGGGGAGCATTCTCTGGGTCGTGATGTGCCTATCCGAATTGAGTAATTTGCAGGGTGGGCAAAGGCATGCTTTTCGCCGTGCCCACCACGAGGTATACTTCCACGATGAATTTACCTATTTATCTAGATTACGCAGCCACCACTCCTGTCGATCCACGCGTTGCAGCTAAAATGATGCAATATTTAATGCCTGATGGCATATTTGCTAATGCCTCCTCGACTCATACTTTAGGCCAGGCTGCAAAAAATGCTGTAGATATTGCTCGTGCAAAAGTGGCAAAAACGATCCACGCTGAACCCAGCCAAATGATCTGGACATCCGGTGCAACTGAATCAAACAATCTCGCTTTAAAAGGGGCCAGTGAAATTTATCAACGCAAAGGCAGGCATATCATTACCCTGAAAACTGAGCATAGTTCAGTGCTGGATTGTTGTCAGCAACTTGAAAAGCAAGGTTTTTTTGTCACCTATCTGACGCCTTCCGCAAATGGATTATTGGATCTGACAGCATTGCGCGCGGCGTTACGCGAAGACACGATTTTAGTTTCAATTATGCAAGTTAATAATGAAACAGGTGTGATTCAGGATATCAACGCGATTGCAGAATTCACTGCGGCAGAGGGAATTTTATTGCATGTTGATGCAGCGCAAAGCATTGGAAAAATTCATTTGGATGTAGAGAAAACTCCCATCGATCTTGTTTCTTTATCTGCGCATAAAGTTTATGGCCCAAAAGGTATTGGCGCGCTTTATTTGCGGCGCAAACCACGCGTACGTGTTGCAGCGCAAATGCATGGCGGCGGTCATGAACAAGGGATGCGCTCAGGCACGCTGCCGGTGCATCAAATTGTAGGAATGGGTGAAGCATTTGAATTGGCAGATGATTGTTTTGCAAAAGAGCGAAACAGAATAACAGAGCTCAAACGTTATTTTTATGCTGCGCTTCAAGCACGAACGGGAGCGATTGTGAATGGAGATTTTGAGAATTCTGTGCCGCATATTTTGAATGTACGTTTTCCGGGAATTAAAACGAGTGAATTGATCAATGCTATACCGGAAATGGCGGTTTCTACTGGATCAGCCTGTCATGCTAAAGGGACGGAACCCTCTTATGTGTTACGTGCGATGGGATTAACTGCGGAAGAAGCGCATTGTTCGCTGCGTTTTTCTTTTGGACGGTTTACGACGAAAGAAGAGTTGGATGATGTGATTGACTTGCTTCCCCTTCCTCCACAGGCTTTTTGTGGAATTCGGTGAAAGGGGAAGGAGGTAAAAACGCTACTTTTATCTCGATCGGTTTCATCTTATTATTCCGCATCCAGAAAAAATGCATAATATTGACTTCTCCTAATTCGGGAAAACGCGCACGAATATCTTTCTCCGATATTTGTATTGCCTCAGTCGGGTCCCAAACAAAAATTGCGCCTGTTTTTCGGAGTTCATTCTCATGAATCCACGAACTAATTTTATTGTCCCAGTCAATATACACATCAGGATGATCATGGGAATAAAACGCAATATTTCCAGCTATCCAGCGCGGTCCTGCCACAAAGCCAAGCGGGGTATGATATTTTTTTTCCCATTGTTGTGTGAGTTCGCGCGCGATAATCTGTCCCGGAAAATTTGCACTGGAATGCTCTTTTGCGCGGATAAGTGCAATAGAGTAAACACTCATCATTACGATCGAAAGCGCTGCCAATAATCCAAGAAAAGAAATCAAT
Source organism: Gammaproteobacteria bacterium (assembly GCA_035478255.1). Lineage (GTDB taxonomy): Bacteria > Pseudomonadota > Gammaproteobacteria > DSM-16500 > DSM-16500 > DATIJJ01. Next base: position 14,303 of record DATIJV010000114.1, on the reverse strand, counting down.
CCCTCGCGCGATAAACGCGGTGTGAACGTTCTAATTAAAATAATTCCCCAGAGTGAGAAAAGCGGCTGTCCCCAGCCTGCACGTAATTTCATTCCAAAAAAAACAGATAATAAAACAGTCAGCAAAAAAGGCCCTGCTCCAACCCAAAACAAAAATGTTTTATCGAAATTATTAAGCGGCGGTAAGGTGGTCAATGCTGGTTTTTTATTTAAAAGTAAAATTGCAAAAAGAAATAGAGCTGGCAATAATACTTCAAATTGCTGCCAGGTAAATCGCAAGGGAGATTGTAAGTGATTTAATAAGGGATTTAATAAAGCGGGTGCATTGCTGACACGTCCAATAGCGTAATGGATCGTAATAAAATCATGAAAAAATAACCAGATGGTGTGCGGTAAAATAATTGCGATAAAAACCAGCAAGCCCGCGTAAATTTTTAAATGCTTCAATTGTTGGCGAGCGATGGAGTTCATCAAAAGAAATAATCCCATGGGAATTAATAACATCGCCGTGTAATACTTCGCCATCATTCCCAAGCCTGCGAAAAGACCTGTCAACAACCAATCCGATAATTTATTTTTAAGACTCGCTTGATAAAAAAACAAAATGGTTAATGACCAGAGTGCTAATTCCAGTGTGTTATCGTTAAAGTCAATGGCATGCAAATTGTAATACTGTATACTTTCCAGCAGCAGCACGCCGATCAATGCATAAATCGGCGGCAAGATTTTTTTGCCGAGGCTAAAGGTCGCCCAAAAGCAAATCGCAACGGATAACTGGCTGAATAAATAAATTGTCCAGACCGAGCCGTCGTTTAAAAAAAGCGCGAGCCGAGTTAGCCAGGCGTTTAAAAATGGATTTTTATCGTATCCCAGAAGCAGTTGATGTCCCCATGTAGTTCCTTCCATCGCATCCATCGGTAAAGTGTACCTCACCGAAGCAGGTATGAGTGTCCAGAGGAATACATGAAAAAAAACAAAGACATAAAACCAGCGTTGCAGTGATGCGGATTTTACAAAATTATTAAGCATAGTGTTTTCAAGCGATTGCAAAGAAGTGGCATTTTAACGTTATCCTCGCAAGATAGCCAGTAAATTGAGGCATTAAGCACGTTTATCGCAGTTGGATTATAATACTAAAAATAATGCTGTACTTAAGGTCGCGGGAGGGGTTATGCCAACTAAACAGTTGAAAGAATTTCTCGATAATCACCATGTGAAATATTTAAGTATTGATCATTCACCGAGTTATACTGCACAGGAAATTGCAGCCGTCGCGCATATTTCAGGAAAACAATTAGCTAAAACCGTTATTGTCAAAGCGGGCGGACAATTTTTTATGGTAGTGATCCCGGCGACGGACCATATTAATTTTGCAGAACTGCGAGAGTGGACGGGCTCTAAGGAAGTGGATCTTGCGAAAGAATCGGAATTTAAAGCTAAGTTTCCAGAATGCGAAGTAGGAGCTATGCCGCCTTTTGGAAATTTATACGGCATGCCAGTTTTGATTTCCAGCAGTTTGATTTCGCAGGATGAAATTGCTTTTAATGCGGGTTCACATTCTGAACTGGTGAAAATGTCGTATGAGGATTTTGCACGATTGGTGCAGCCGAAAGTGATTACGATGCATTAATTATTTTTAATGCCTTCCCCCTCTTTAGAATGTGGCGTTGTTGATTAAATCAAAAATTATATGCCTCTCACCGAACTCCAAGTGCTTTTCTTGGAGTTCGGGGAAAGTCGAAAGAAGCCCAAAAATCTTCATTAAACTTATCTGTTGAAAAAGTTGTCTTTACGCGTTCATATCCCTTTTCACCCCAATCAGAATTTTGCTTCGCTATCTGTATCATTCCCAACGCCAGTTGATTTGCATCACGCGCTTCCACAATTAATCCTGCATTGCCTATGACTTCTGGAATACCATTTATCCGTGTTCCAATAACGGGTACTTTGGCAATCATGGCTTCCAGCAAGACCCGGCCGAATGCTTCTTTCGTAGACGCCAAAATAAAAATATCAAACGCTTTTAAATATCGCTGCGCTTCTGGAATAAATCCCGTAAAAATTACATCATTTTGTAAATTGAGTTTTTCTGTCAGCGCTTTTAAATTTTTTTCAAGAGGGCCGTCGCCAATGATCAATAATTTAGCGTGAAAAAATTGCTGTTTTGTGCGCGCAAAAGCATAAATAATATTTTTTTGATCTTTTTCAGGAGCAAGACGCCCAATTGTTCCCATGACTAATGCATTTTCCGGGATGTTTAATTTTTTTCTTGCTTGTGTTCGGAGCATCAAATTTTTTTCCGATTGCATGGTGTCAATACAATTATACAAAGTAATAATGCGCTCTTTAGGTATGCGCCAGAGATGTTTTCGCAAATCATCGCGAACTGCATTAGATACACCTGCAAAATACATATTTTTTCGGGCAAGTGCAGCAATTAATAATTTTCTATTCAGAAAGTTCATGGTCTTCATGGCATGCAGTACAAAAATGCTAACTGGAATTTGACAAAATTGAGCAACCCATAACATGACATAAATAGGTTTGTATCGATGACTAATCACCATATAAAAATTTTCTTTACGACAGAGAAGAACCAATTTTTTAATGGCATTGATCTTCAGAGCGCGAATATCACTTTTAGAACAATTTAAAAAAATAATTTCTTCACTCTGCGTTCTTGCGCGTGCTTCTTCATCGGGTTTCCCAGACAGATATCCGACTGTAACTTTATATTTTTCTTGATCAAACAATTTGACATATTGATTGGCAATATCGATAAATTGCGTCGCATAATTATGCATTAAGATTAAAATATTTTTACGAGTTGTCATCCACCGTGCACTCCAGATTTCCTTTTCTTAATTGAATATAAATTTTTTCGCCAGGTGAAACATCACTGGCATTCTGTAAAATGGTATGGTCTTTCACGCGCATGGTGATTGAAAATCCGCGCTCTAAAGTTGCAAGCGGGCTTAAAATATTTAACTTTGCAGCAAAATGCGCGAGCGTTTGTTTTTTTTCTTGCAGCGTTTTTTTTATGGCAGAATGCAGCATCATTTCAAAAAAATCCAGCCGCTGTGTTTGTTCGGCAAGTTTTCGTTTGGGATGCTGCTGCAGCAAATGTTTTTTTGACCAGGCAAGATGTTGCTTAAAATATGAAAATTTCTGTTTGAGCAGGCGCTCAAAATTTTTTTCATACCGGTTGAGCATTGCCAATAAATCTTGCCTGTCTGGTGTGATTAATTCTGCCGCAGCAGTGGGCGTCGCTGCGCGTAAATCTGCAACAAAATCCGCAATGGTAAAATCAATTTCATGACCGATGGCGCTTACGATGGGTAAATCGCTGTGAAAAATTGCTTCTGCAACACGTTCGTCATTAAAACACCATAAATCTTCAAGTGAACCGCCGCCGCGAGCCAAAATTAAAATGTCACATTCTTTACGCCGATTCGCTTGTTGAATGGCTTCTACAATGTTGACTGGAGCGGTTTCTCCTTGGACCAATGTGGGGTAAATAAAAACAGGGGCAAAGGCATAACGTCGTTTTAAAACACTTAAAATATCTTTAATCGCAGCACCTGTGGGTGAAGTGATGACGCCGATTGATTCAGGAAATTCAGGCAATGTTTTTTTATGTGCTTCATCAAAAAAACCTGCTGCCGCCAAGCGTTTTTTTAATCTTTCAAATTCCTGGCGTAATTTGCCTTCGCCCATTTCTTCCATGTGTTCTGCAATGAGTTGATATTCACCTCGTCCTTCATACAAACTGACACGCGCTTTGATTACAACATGCATTCCATCTTTTGGAATAAATCCTAAAAACCGATTTTGCAGGCGAAACATCGCAGAGCGTACTTGCGCTGTATTGTCTTTTAAGCAGAAATACCAGTGCCCTGAGCTGTGAGCTTTAAATCCTGAAATTTCTCCTTCTATCCAAAGCAGAGGGAAACTTCCTTCCAGGATAAATCGCGCTTCGCGATTTAAGCGGCTAACGGTATAAATTTCTTCAGTGTGGCTAATATCAATCATGATAGGGTAGTATACCCATTTTTCAGAATGTGAAAACAATGTTTACGTTGAATGATGAAATGTGGATGAAGCAGGCGATCCAGCTTGCAAAAACTGCAGCTTTAAATCAGGAAGTGCCAGTCGGTGCGGTATTGGTTCTCGATCATCAAGTGATTGGTGAAGGGTGGAACCAGCCGATTCAGGCGCATGATCCTTCTGCGCATGCGGAAATCATCGCATTGCGGGAGGGTGCCGCAAAGATTCAGAATTATCGGACTGTGAATGCGGCATTGTATGTCACGCTGGAGCCTTGCATCATGTGCGTGGGTGCGATTGTGCATGCGCGTCTTAAACGTGTGGTGTATGGTGCGGCAGATCCCAAAACAGGCGCGGTGAGCAGTGTTTTTCATTTAGGTGAAGAGAAGCAGTTTAATCATCGGGTGGAGTATGCGGGCGGTTTGCTGGCGGAAGAGTGCGGCGAGCTGCTGCGAAATTTTTTTCGTGAGAGGCGGTAAAGAAATGTCCAATTTAAGATTATCTTAAGCTTTGTTCTTTAAAATATACCCCAAATAAAAAAGCTGGGGAGACCTGTAAATGTCATCTGTACGCCGCGCTATGCTCAATGAGGAAAATCCTGCATTATTACCCATTGCTGCTCAACTGACGCAAGGCGGCCTCTTCGCCGTTATCTTTGGTTTTCTGGAAAAAATTTTTGAAAGTTTTCCCTTGAAAGCTGCTTTGTTTCCCACGATAACCATTCTCAGCGCTTATAAGGTTTATCGTAATAATAAACGCTACAATCGCGAACTCAATAAAAATTTAGGCAAACGCGCTTCAATTACGCTTGATTTTTTAAGTTTGATAGCGGAAATCACTGCTGTTACTTTATCGCTCACAGGTGCTGCCTTTATTTCTGCTGCCACGATTCCTCTTATTTTTGGCGGAATGATTGCTGCCAATTTTTTGTCTCACGCCGGACAAATGCTTTATCATGGTTACCGTTGGGCAAAGGCTTGGAGTGGAACCAAAGAGAATGAAAAACACAAAGCAAAATTCTGGGGCCATACGCAAGCTACTCTCGGTTTGGGCGCGAGTCTTGCGGGTATTGTACTGCTCATGGTTCTTCCCGCGGCTTTTGGGGTTGTATTTACTGCAGCAATGGTGGGTACTATAAAAATTGCTGCTGCAAGTGTGGTAGGCGGGCTTAATCTGACATTCGCGGGATTCGCGTTTTGGAAAACTAAAAAGCAGCAGTCTCTTGTTCAAGAAAAAAACGAAGCTCGAGAAATAGAAAAAAACGAAAAAAGAAGGGTCATCTTTCATGACTCTAAAGAAATCACGAGACCTTTGCTGTCGTCTAAAAACAGTCAGAACAGTTTTAACGAAGCGGTGCCTGAAAAGCAAAACAGAAGAAAAGTAGGTTTTGGTGAAGGGCCAGATGCGGATGTTTTGCATGAAAAATATCGAACGGGTTTTAAAGGTTGTTTTTTCAGCCGGACTTTTAATCGGTTGGATAGGGATGATGTATTCGATTTGATACGTTCGCTGGAAGCGTCGGATGATCCTGCGAAGTTAATGCGTGACTTCTTCGAGCAGGCGAAGAATGCTTTAGAAAAACCACTGGGGTTGCATCCTGGTGGGATTAAATTAAATGAGGAGGGGCAACTTCCTGATATGAAGGGTAGTCGCTGGGATTTAGAATTTCAAAAACGTTACGGGAAGTTACATGCTGTACTTTTGTTGGAACGGTTGCTTGATGAAATATCGAAACCCGCTGATCAGCAGAAAAAAACTAGCGGGGGTAAACCATATATTAACGTAAGGCAGGGAGATAGCGTTATTCAAATGACATCAGTTAAGCAAATTAAGGACCATTTTTATTACAAACAATCAGGAAATGACGCAAACATATTTACCTCTCTCTTTAAAGAGGTCGGGTGTACTCAAAAATTATTTGTATTAGCGGACCGTTATGCGAAGGATCCTACGTTGTATTCGAAGGAACCGCTTGCTTCCTCTCAAGCGAGTCTTATTGGCAACAACCGTAACAATAGTATTAATAATTAATCATTGCGAACCCGCGCCTTGCGGCTCCAGTTCATTTCCTCTAGACTGTAATGAGAGAACTTTTTTGTTACGAGAGTAACATGTCCAGTCAGCCCCGATCATTCATGCGTTGTGTCTCTTTCTGTACCGCTGAAAGCTATGATTTACGCGAATTAGCGAATTCTTTCAAGCGTAAAGGATTTATTCATCGTCTTTCCCGTGATGTTTTGCATGTGGCCAGTACTAAAAAATCTGCTGATATTTTTTTCTTTAGCCATGGTTCTTTTGTGTGCTGGGGGTTTAATAAACGTCAGGAATTGAAATGGGTGGAGTATGTGAAAGATTTTGCACGTAATATACTTTCGAGGGTTGAAAGTGATCATTTTTGTTACTGGCTGGGTGAAGAAACGAGTATTGATGCGCATGAACGATTTAAAATTGATGTGATTACACTGGATTCAGATAATGCGCAAGTCAAACTGGCTGTTTCATATGGATTGGCGCAGGCGATTAAATTGGAAGCGTTTGAAGATGCGATTCAAATTGCGATTAAAAAAAATAGCAGTTTGCCGGAAGAAATTGCAAATACTGGAGTGACTTCCTTATCACGCACGGCGTTATTTAAACGCATGGGCGAGATTTTTTTAGCGCGCAGTTTGATTAATTTAAATAGTGAATATCTTGATACGCCTGAATTTTTTTGGCGTAATCCGAATTTAGAGCCTTTTTATATTATGACAAAAAAATTTCTGGATATTCCGAGTCGTGTGATGTCGCTTAATCAAAAGCTTGATGTGCTGCAGGATTTGTTTGATATTTTGAATAGCCAGGTTGAGCATCGGCATTCAAGTATGTTGGAAACCATTATCATATTGTTAATATTGATTGAAATTATTATTAGTGTGGTGCAGTTTTTTCATATTTTTTAATATTTTTTAATATTTTCCAACAAACAAATTCCACTGCGTATTGCTTAACACGATAACCCCGGAATGGAATAATTGATTCAATGGTTTCTTGTTTGTTGTCCCAATTAAAATCAATAATCAATGTAGTTTGAGTGCTGTCACTGCCATTCCAAAATTCATCCAGCCCTCTGATGGTGACATGCACTGTTTCTGCATGACAAACAAAACTGAGTTGGGAATAAGTCTGAGGTGTTTTTAGAATGGATTCCAGCAATCCGCCTGTCGCCAGGTCACAAATTTTTAAGGTAAAATTTAATTTTTCTAACTGTGTGCGCAATATCTCTGATGCGGTTTTTTGTCCATCATTCAAAATATAGGGGTGAATGGTTTTTTCAATTCGCGGAATCAATTTTTCAAAATCACTTTTATTATAGGTATGTATCTTGAATTCGACATAGGGATAAAACAATCGATAACCTGTCATGCAAGTTCCATAAGGTTTGACTAGAGCATCGAGTTCTTCTGCAATTTGTCCTTCGCTGACACCAAACAATAACCAGCTTTGATGATATTCCAACTCTGAAAACCCGGCTTTTTTGAGTGCGGGCAAGACAGCTTGTTCAAACATCGGCAGACATTCAAATGGAGGGCCGGGCAGCATAAAAATATATTTGTTTTCTTGTTCTAGCATGCAGCCTGCGGCAGTACCATTTGTGTTTGCAATAATATTCGCACCTTCAGGAAAAAGTGCTTGCTGCTGGTTTGAAAGAGGAGGATTGTCATACCCAAAACGTTTTAAACGGGTCACGATTTCTTCCCAGGTTGGTCCATCAAAAATTAAAGATCGATTGACTGCATTGCTCAATGCGTAGCGTGTCAAGTCGTCAGAAGTTGGGCCTAAACCGCCTGTTATGATTAATGCATTATGAGATGTTAATAAAAATAAAATCGCTTGCTCAATGTCTGCGATTGCATCGGAGGTGACTATATGATTACCCACACGCATGCTGTGTTTAAATAAGCGATGTGCAATTTCCTGACTATTTGTATTTAATATATCGCCATTGCTGATTTCATCGCCGGTCGCGAGCAGAGCTATTTTATGCGTTATAGGATTGTTCATTCATAAAATTATAAAGCTTCGTGCTGCAAAAGCCATTTTTTTATTTCAAGCGTGCGGCCTGTTGTTGCGCCGCCAAAACCGCCGAGATTATTTTTACCCGTGATGCGATGGCAGGGAATAATAAGCGGCAGGCGGTTGGTGCGGCAAGCATTGCCGATTGCTCGTGCGCTGGTTTTTAACTTGCGAGCCAGTTCGCTGTAGGACAGAGTGTGCCCGACAGGGATTTGACGTAATGCGTTCCATACTTTTTGCTGAAAAGGAGTGCCGTCGATGTGAAGTGAAAGTGAGAATGCGTGGCGCGGATTTTGAAAATAAGAGTGTAGTTCTTGTGTGACAGATTGGAGGAGGGGATTGTTTGGGGTATCGTTCCGGGCGAGATCGGATTGGTGCATGCCGGTAAATTCGATGCGGGATAGTTTGTTTTGATGGAAAGAAAGGGCAAGGTCGCCAATGGGAGAATTAATAATGAAAGTGTTGCTCATTGAGGCGGTTCTTTATAAAGTTTGTAGGTATTCGTCCGATACAGATGCGCTCAATTAGAGCGTCCCCCTTCCTCCACACGCTTTTTGTGGAGGAAGGGGAAAGGGGAAGGAGGCTAATTTTATTCTGCAGGGCTTTCATTTTCCTGGGATTCATTCCCGCCGTTTTTTGCTGCAGTTTTATTATTACCGACTAACTTTTCTTTAATGCGTGCTGCTTTACCGCTTAATTCGCGCATATAATACAATTTGGCGCGGCGCACATCACCACGACGTTTTAATTCAATGCTATCAACGATCGGGCTATAGGTTTGGAATACACGCTCAACGCCCACACCATGAGAAATTTTACGGACTGTAAAAGAAGAATTTAAACCGCGATTGCGTTTAGCGATGACGACGCCTTCGTAAGATTGTAGGCGAACGCGCTCGCCTTCTTTGACTTTTACCTGAACGATGATGGTGTCGCCGGGTGAAAAATCAGGTAAGGGCCTTGCATTTTGCATCTGTTCTGCTTCGAGTATTTGAATGATGTTGCTCATAGTTTTTCCTCAATAAAATCTAAAATTTCAGTGTGTCTTCGTAATCTTGTTTAAACTCAGCCAGTAATTTTTGCTCAAGCTTGTTTAATTCTTTTTTCTCTAATATGTCAGGGCGTTTTAGCCAAGTCCTGCCTAACGATTGTTTTAATCGCCAGTGTTCAATTAATTGATGATTACCACTCATCAAAATTTCAGGAACATTTAATCCCTGAAACGATTCTGGACGGGTATACTGTGGATATTTCAATAATCCCGAACTTAAAGAATCTTCCGCCGCCGAATCTTCATGTCCTAACGCACCTGGTATCAGGCGAGTCGCAGCATCAATGATATTCATCGCTGCCAATTCGCCGCCGGATAACACAAAATCTCCGACTGACCATTCTTCATCAACTTCCACTTCCAGCAAGCGCTCATCTATCCCTTCATAACGCCCGGCAATCAAAATAAAATTTTTTGCAGACAGCATATTTTCAGCAGTCTGTTGATCAAAATGTTTTCCCTGCGGCGAGAGATGAATCACGCGAGGTTTTCGCGGCGCTGCTTTTTTCGCAGCATGAATTGCATCTTGTAATGGCTGTGCCATCATCACCATTCCAGGGCCGCCTCCGTAAGGACGATCATCGACGTTACGGTGCTTGTTCTCTGTGAAATCGCGTGGATTCCAGTAATTTACCTGCACTAATTTTTCTTTCAGTGCCCGGCCTGTTATACCGTATTCCAGTGCCGAAAACATTTCTGGAAACAGCGTTATAATTCCAAACCACATCATCTAAATAAGATCCCAATCCACATGGATCATTTGCTTTGCCAGATCAATGCTCGTAATGATTTTACCCGGCAAATAGGGAATCGCGTATTCTTTGCCGTGATTTTCTATCACCAGTACGTCATTAGAACCCGTTTCCATCAGATAAAGTACTTTTCCGAGTTCCTGGCCATGCTGGTTAATTACCATTAACCCTTCCAGATCTGACCAGTAGTATTCATCTTTGGCTAAAGCAGGTAATTGTGAGCGTTTTATCGCAATTTTCTTGCCGGTCAAGGCCCTGGCTTGCTCAGGCGTATTGTACCCGGGTAATTGTACTACAATCGTTTTGCCGTGTTCACGTCCTGCTTTTATCTGGATTGGTTTCCAGTTGTTATCCTCTTCGAGATACCAGGGATTATAATCCAAGATACCTGTCGTAATTTCAGTAAAAGAAAAAATTTTTAGCCAACCTTGAATACCGTAGGTTGAACCGATTTTTCCTACAATAATGTATTCAGCGTCAGTAGCTTTGCTCATTGAATAGAAACAATGCTTACTGAACGCTGTCTGTATTGACTGCTTCTTTTTCGAAGGTTTCTAGCAATTGCTGAACACGGTCAGAGGGTTGCGCACCTTGTGAAATCCAGTATTGTATGCGTTCATTGTTTAAATGTAAGCGTATGTCTTTACCGCAAGCAATAGGATTAAAATAACCAACGCGCTCAATGCAGCGACCATCACGCGCACGACGCTTGTCAGCAACAACTACATGATAAAATGGGCGTTTTTTTGCTCCGCCCCGTGATAAACGAATGACTACCATCCTTTCAATTCCTCGTAATCTGATCCAACCATAAAGGCCATGAATTATACGCGAGTTTATAAAGAAGAAAAGCGTTTTTTACCTCCTTCCCCTTTCCCCTTCCTCCAAGAAAAGCACTTGGAGGAAGGGGGACGTTCTAATTCAACGCATCTATATCGGAGCGTCCCCCTTCCTCCAAGTGCTTTTCTTGGAGGAAGGGGAAAGGGGAAGGAGGTATAAAATTAACCCATCGGCGGAAACTTCATCGGCATCCCGCGCATAAGCTTCATCAGCCCGCCACCTTTTGAAAATTTCTTCATCATTTTTTGCATCATCGTAAACTGTTTTAATAAGCGATTGACAGCTTGAATATTGGTCCCTGAACCCATTGCAATCCGACGTTTGCGTGAGCCATTAATGATGTCTGGCAGTTTACGTTCTTTGCGAGTCATGGAATTTATAATCGCTTCAATTTCCACCAGTGATTTATCATTTATTTTATCTTTGGCTGCTTGCGGCAAATTACCCAGACCCGGTAGCTTGTTTACGATTCCCATGATTCCGCCCATTTTACCGATCTGTTTGAGCTGATCGAGGAAATCTTCCAGATCAAATATTTTTCCTTTTTTGATTTTTTTAGCGAGTTTTTCAGCTTTGGCTTTATCGATATTACGCTCAGCTTCTTCAACCAAAGTCAGAATATCGCCCATCCCTAAAATACGCGATGCCACACGATCGGGGTAAAAAGGTTCAAGCGCATCAATTTTTTCACCTATGCCCATAAATTTAATGGGTTTGCCCGTAATTTGCCGGATCGACAATGCTGCACCGCCGCGCGCATCGCCATCGGTTTTGGTTAGTATCACACCTGTTAAAGGCAATGCTGCATTGAAAGCTTGTGCAGTATTGACTGCATCCTGCCCCGTCATGCTATCCACAACAAACAGGGTTTCAATCGGATTAATGGCGGCATGCAAGTGTTTTATCTCTGTCATCATTTTTTCATCAATGTGCAGGCGCCCTGCGGTATCGATAATCACCACATCGATTTGTTTGATTTTGGCTTCTTGAATCGCGCCGCGTGCGACATCAATTGGATCTTGTTCGGAAGTACTGGGAAAAAAATTGACCCCAACTTGTTTGGCGAGGGTCCCTAATTGTTCAATCGCAGCCGGACGGTATCTGTCCACACTGGTAACCAATACAGATTTTTTGAGTGTCTGTGTAAGCCAGCGCGACAATTTGGCAACGGTAGTGGTTTTTCCTGAACCTTGTAACCCCGCCATTAAAATAATCGCAGGCGGCTGGGTCTGAAGGTTTAATGCATCAGAAAATTCTCCCATCAGTAAGACCAGTTCATGATGGACCAGCTTGATCAGTGCTTGCCCCGGGCTAATGTTGCCTATGACTTCTTCGCCCACGGCTTTTATTTGAATATGATCAATAAAATTCTTTACGACAGGTAAGGCGACATCGGCTTCCAGCAAACTTAAACGAATATCACGCAAAGTTTCCTGGATATTTTCTTCAGTTAAACGGCCTTTTCCGCTTAAGTTTTTTATCACGCGTGTTAATCGTTCTGAAAGATTTGAAAACATATATACTTCTCGCAGATGAGTTTTAAAATGACAGGGAAGTATACATGAAATAAAAGAATGAGTGGAAAGTTTTATCGCTCGTTATGGTGGGGTTGCTGTTAATGAGGGAGGTAAAAAAGGACTGGCTATAGATGAGTTGTCCACAGCAGGAGCTGAAGAAAAAAGTCTTGCATAGCACCTTGACAAACATCCCCGTGTTTCTTTTGGGTGTTCTGGAAGCAAGGGTGCATGAGCGCTATCTGTAGAATCGTTTGCGGAAGCAGCTGCTTTCTCTTCCTGATCATTTGCGGGAGCAGCTATTTTTTCTTTCTGGTTTTTTTTGATTATGCGAACTTCGGTTGCGATGATTCGAAATACATCATAAAAGAAAGAGGAATAAAGCGCGAGTTCACGGAGTGCGAGATAGGCAAGTACTTTATTGACTTCTTCAGGAAATTTTGCAGGCAATGGATCAGGATAAGGTGCGTCAGGTTCGTTAAGCATGATTTCAAGCAAACCTTTCTGTGCATAAGCTACCATCGCAGCACAAGTGAATGAGAATAGAAAGATCATCATTTCTGCCCAGGTATAATCACTTGTTTTAATAGCTCGCATGAGTTTTTTTATAGCTTCCTTAATGATACCCCCATTAAACACGCAATCCGTTATGCCATTTGTTGCGCCTGCTGCGAACAATAACCAATGTGATGTCTGGCTGTTATTTCCCAGTGACTGTTCACTGATCGCAGCCATGACTGTGTAGGCTTCTATGATTTCTTCTATGATTCCGCATATTTTTAAAAACGGTATAAGTGTAAAGTCTAATCCTGTGTCGAGTGCGCCTACACAACTTTTGAAATACGTTTTTTCTTCAATATGTTCTTCTCGTGTTAAAAGAAGTGCGAATAATTTTACAGCAAAGTCCTCTGCGGTTTTTTGATCGAGTTGTAGCTGAATCAGTTCACGCTTTATTTTTTCTTTTTCAGTATTTTTGAAAATTTCAAGTAGCTTTTCCCCTAAATCGAGGCAATTTTTTATGATATAAGCCACATTGTTTGGCTTCAAAAGAGCAGATTTAATGTCACCAGAAAATTCTTCCATCAGTTCATCAAAGTTTTTTTGAAATTCTAAAGGAGTATGCAAATAAAAATTATCTTGATGAATTTTTTCAAGTGCCGCGGAGTAAGTATTTTGTGATTTTGAAAAGTATGAGCGAAAAAATTTTAATGCTTCATAAGGCTCAGCAATATTTGAGAGAGAAGCCAGTGTGCCAATCAAAACACAGAGGGGAGTGCTTAATCCCCAATTTAATAGTTTCGTATAATAAGCCATGATTAGGGCATCTGAAAATACGGCATAAGGAATGATAATGGTTGAAGCAGTATAGGCTTTACATTTTTCTCCGAGTGAAAGTTCTTCCCAGTCAGGAACTTTTTCTCCTTCTCTTAAGAGGAAAATTTCGTTGATACTTTCACTGGTGTAGATTGCATTTAAGGCGCTCGCTTGCAGTACATAAAGTCCAGTCAGGGTCAATAGTAAGGCATTGGTGAGGTCGAGACCGCTTGCACCATCTTTAAATTGTGCGGTATCTACTCCAGTGCTAATAAGGAAAGCGAGGAAAGTTAAGCCGAAGCGTGCTGATTGAGAAAAACAGGTAGATTGTCTTTCTTCTTTTTTTTCTGGCGGAGGAAGATGGCTGCTGCTTTGTGATGAAACAATAAGAGTTGTTGAAGGACCCTCGTCCTGGACAGATGACCTGTGCTTGAGCTTGTGCGCGTGCTGGTATGCGAACATATTTTAAGGTTTCCACTCGTTCGTTGTTATGTAATATTTATGTGTATATTTTAAAAAGAAAGTATTAACAGAACATTAAGAAAAAAAGATATTTTTGGAGGGTATTCGGTGTGACCTTACCCTCCTTCCCCTTTCCCCTTCCTCCAAACGAAAAGCGCGTTTAGAGGAAGGGGGACGCTCTAATTAAGCGCATCTGTATCGGAGCGTCCCCCTTCCTCTAAACGCGCTTTTCGTTTGGAGGAAGGGGAAAGGGGAAGGAGGGTAAGGTCAC